>CANRFK010000045.1 GCA_947629875.1 uncultured Clostridia bacterium | reverse complement strand
GTGAAGTCGGCATGGGCGTAGAGGGCGTCCTTCTCGTCCATGATGCGCACCAGCCGCTCGTGCCCGAGCATGACGGTGCGGAGCACCGTCTCGAAGTCGTATTTATTCTGGTTTTGCGCGAGAACGGACATGCGCTCGTTCTTATCGAGCACGACCTCGCCCTTGTTGGGCTCGATCTCGCCCGAGAGTACCTTCAAAAAGGTGGATTTTCCCGCGCCGTTCGCGCCGATGATGCCGTAGCAGTTCCCCTTGGTGAACTTCAAGTTGACGTCCTCGAAGAGTTTTTTGCTTCCGTATTGCAGACTGACGCCGTTTACCTGTAACATATTGCCCTCTTTGTTTGTTTTTCACGGGGATTATACCATATATCGGGGAATTAGGGCAAGCGTTTTGTGCGAATAGACGGGAAAGTGATGAAGCCGACTTCGGCAAAAACGCATTTCAGCAAGCCCCCGCCGCAACAAAGTTGCGGCGGGGGCTGAAACTATCGTCCTCGTTATTGTGCCTACATCTCTTTCCGCCAACGGTAGTCGGCATAGGCACGGAGATGGTTCACATCCCGCACAAGACTCTGGCTGTTCTCATTCGCCTTTGCGAGCAACGCGCTGTTGAGCGCAGACGACGTTGCGATCTGCGCAAGGCGCGCATTCCCCGTTTGCACCGTGCCGGTCAGCTGATCGATGCGGGCGTTTGTTGCCTCGGCGGAGGCGGCAATCATCGCGGAAGTTCGCGCCGCGCCCTCCCGGATCGCGCCCGTAATCATGCGTGCGCTGCTATGGACTTCATCGGTGAGCGCGTGGAAGCACACCTCCATTTGCGCCTGTAAATTCCTGAGCCCGTGGGAAACCGTCTGCGAGATCTGCTCGGAAGCCATCGCCATGCTCCTCTCCAACCGCTCCGTCTGCAACTCTTTGTCGAGCATTTGGAGAGCCTCTTTCATGCTGTCCGCGCGACCCGTCTCGATCGCATAAATAACATAATCGAGATTTTTCCAATCGCGCTCGTCAATGGTCTTACGGAATTGTTCCAAAAGCCCCTCGTAAAGCGCCTTCCCCGCAAAGAGGTGGTCGTTTCCGCGCTTTGCTAACGCAACGGTAAACTCTTTTTCGTCGGTAATGCCCTGCGCTATGCGCGCCTTCCCGAGTTCCTGCTCGAGCGTAGCGATTTTTCGCTCCTTCAGCGGGATCTCGCTCTCTTCCCTTTTCGCACGGCTCTCCAATGCGGTGATTTCCGAATGCAGATTTGCTTTTTTCTGCTCCCATTCCATCGTATTTTTCTTATACGCGGATTTACTGGACGCCGAATGCTGGAAGAGGTTCATGGCGCGCCTTATACTGAGCCCGATCGCAACACACGCGAGTATGAATGCAGCGATCCCTGCAATCAAAATCAAGATGCCGAAATCATGTTGAACCGTGCCACTACCGCCCGCAAAATCGTATGTAACCGTACCGTCGACTTTTTTTATGAACCAACACTCATATAAAGATTTCAAAAATCCATTGGATCGCCAATCCGGTATCGCTCTCTCGGCTACGCAAATACCGACTACGACGTAGACGCACACGAGCAGAGAGGCGAGTCCCAAGATTCCGAAGAGCACGGTCAGGAAGATACCATACGAATAATGCGCCTTGTTGCGGACGGGAGCGCTCCCCGCCAATTCCCTTTCGTCTCTGCGTTTTTTGTCCAACTCCTTTTGTGTTGCCGAAAGAGAATTTCTTACGCTCTTCGCGTCCTCGCGCGCCCACTTACATTGCTCTTCAAGCTGCATTGTTTTGCTTCTCGCGCCCGCCAAAGCGTTATACGCTTTCTTGCAGTCATTCCGAAAGCCGTCGTACTCCTGCGAAACGGCCGAGAGCCCCGCGCGCAAGGCGTACAGATTGGAGACCATCCCCTCTACTTCCGGGTTCATACCTTTCCTCCAATGTTTTTTCTCTTCCCATTATACCCCCCCCCTCATTCCGATTGTCAAGCAGAAAGATCGAATTTGCAAATTTTTTCACATGCGCACGAAAACACGTTCTCTTTCCCATCAAAAATCAAAAAACATTGACAGACGCCCGCGGCGGGATATAATAGAGCTATGAACATTTTTTATACGCTGTATTGCAGAATGCTCCATTTGGGGCTGAGAGCCGTGTCGCCCCTCCTCCCCTACCGCGCACCCGAGGCGACGGAATACGGGGAAGTTGCGCGGCTTCTTGCGGCGGGCGGATGTCGGCGCGCGCTCGTGGTCACGGGCAAGCGCGTCCGCGCACACGGGCTTATAGAGCCCCTTCTTGCCGCACTCCGCGAGGCGGGAATTGCCGCGGAAATTTTTGACGACGTGCCCGCAAACCCCACGGTCTCGTGCGTGGAGACGGCGGTCTCGCTCTACCGCGGGAAGGGATGCGACTGCGTGACGGCGGTGGGCGGCGGCTCTCCCATGGACTGCGCCAAGGGCGTGTGCGCGCGGGTCTCGTCCCCCAAGAAATCGCTCGGCAAGATGAAGGGCGCGCTCCACGTGAAGGGAAAGGTGCCGCCGCTCGTTGCCGTGCCCACGACGGCGGGTTCGGGCAGTGAGGCAACGGCCGCCGCCGTGTTCACCGACGAAAATACGCACGACAAATTCGCCGTGTTCTCCTTCAAGCTCGTGCCGAAGTTCGCCGTGCTCGACCCCGCGCTCACCCGCTCCCTGCCCCCTGCGGCGACCGCCGAGACGGGCATGGACGCCTTGACCCACGCGGTGGAGGCGTTTATCGGCAGATGCACGACCAAGTACTCCCGCGCGCGGGCGGCCGAGGCGGCGAAAAATATTTTCTCTGCGCTCCCCGCGGCATACGCGGACGGCAATGACCTTGAAGCGCGGGAGAAAATGGCGCAGGCGGCGTTTGCGGCGGGCGAGGCGTTCACGATCTCCTATGTGGGCTATGTGCACGCGCTCGCGCACGCCTTGGGCGGCGCGTACGATTTGCCGCACGGACGGCTGTGCGCCGTTTTGCTTGTACCCGTCCTCCGTGCCTACGGGAAAAAGCCGTGGAAAAAACTTGCGCGGCTCGCCGTTTTGTGCGGCTTCTGCGGAAAAGGCACGCCAAAGAAAGAGGCGGCGGAACTGTTCATTCAAAAGACGGAAGAACTTTGCCGCGCGGTCGGCGTTCCCGAAAAGATACAAATTGCGGATGCGGATATCCCCGCGCTCGTGCGCCACGCCGCAGGGGAGGCAAATCCCCTCTACCCCGTGCCCAAAATTTTGGGCAAAAAAGACCTTGCGCAAATTCTGCACGACGTGCAACTGAAAAAAGGGGATTGACTTTTTCCGCCGTTCCGTTATAATACAATTACCAAATACAAGGGGAAACTTTATGAAACCTATCTATTATCCCGAGCCCTTCCGCATCAAGAGCGTGGAGCCCTTGCGCATTCTCACGCGCGAGGAGCGCGCAGAGAAAATCAAAGCGGCGCACTACAACATGTTTGCCCTCGCCTCCCGCGACGTGTACATCGACCTTCTCACCGACAGCGGCACGGGCGCGATGAGCGCCGACCAGTGGGCAGGCGTGATGGTGGGCGACGAATCGTACGCGGGCGCGGAGAGTTATTACAGGGTACAGGACGCCGCAAGGGAGATCTTCGCTCTCCCCTATATCCAACTCGTGCACCAAGGACGTGCCGCCGAAAAGGTGCTCCTCCCCATTCTGCTCGCGGGGAAGAAGTACGCCATTGCCAACATGCACTTCGATACGACCCGCGCGCACGTGGAACTTGCGGGGGCGCGCGCCATCGACTGCGTGACCCCCGAAGCCCTCGATACGACGGCGCAGTCCGACTTCAAGGGCAATATGGACGTGGAGCGCCTCGAAAAGTATATCGGGGAACTCGGGGCGGAGAATATCGGCGCCGTCATCATGACGGTCACCAACAACTCGGCGGGCGGACAGCCCGTCTCCGTCCGGAATATCCGTGAGACGTGCGACCTTGCGCACAAATACGGCATCCCCTTTCTAATCGACGCCGCGCGCTACGCCGAGAACGCCTACTTCGTGAAACAGCGCGAAGAAGAGTTCAAAAATTCCTCCATTCCCGAGATCGTGCGGGCGATGTTCGAGGGTGCGGACTGTTTTACGATGAGCGCCAAAAAGGACGCCATCGTCAATATGGGCGGGCTCATCGGCTGCCGCGACGGAAAGGTTTTCGAGACCGTCAAACAGCGGTGCATCTCCTTGGAGGGCTTCACAACGTACGGCGGCATGTCGGGACGGGATATCGAGGCGCTCGCCCGCGGGCTCAAAGAGGGCATCGACGAGCACTACCTCAAATACCGCATCGGGCAGATGCAGTACCTCGCGGCGCGGCTCGACGAAGCGGGCATCGCCTACCAAAGCCCCGTGGGCGGACATGCCGTGTTCGTGGACGCCAAAAAACTTTTGCCCCATATCCCCTATTATGAATTTCCCGCGCAGGCGCTCGCCGTCGAACTCTACTTGGAGGCGGGCATCCGCGCGTGCGATATCGGCTCCTTTATGCTCGGCAACGACCCCGATACGGGCAGGCAACTCGAAGCCGACTTTGAATTTACCCGCCTTGCCATTCCCCGTCGGGTGTACACGCAGTCCCACCTCGACGTCATCGCCGACGCCCTCATCAACATCAAGGAGCGCGCGGCTCAAATCAAGGGCTATAAAATTGTGGAGGAGCCGCCCATTTTGCGGCACTTCACCGCAAAACTTGCGCCCCTTTGAAAACTTGCGCCCCATTGATAAAAACAGCGCCGCGTTTCTAAAAAATTGTGCTTTTACAAAAGTTTCACCCCGATAAAAATCATACCTCGCATAAAACTTGCACCTCTCTGAAAACTTGCGCTCCTATAAAAATCGCGCTCTGATAAAAATCGCACCCCGCATAAAACTTGCAACTCTATAAAAAACCGCACCCATGTAGTAAAAATTGCCGCCGACCGAAGTCGGCGGTTTGTTTATTTGTTCTGTTTTTATTCTCTGTTTTGTCTTTGTATTTGTTCTATCTTTATTTGTTCTGTTTTTTTCGGGAGTACCACACGAGCAAATAGGAGAGCGCGGCGCCGACAAAGAGCAGAAGGACGGTGACCACCCAATACCACGGGCTCGAATAGAGGTAGGAGAGTGCGGCGTCGGTGTTTCGCACCGTGGTGAAGTACACCGCCACAATGGAACCCAAAATGAACCCCAAGATCGCAAAGTAGGTGCCGCGGGGGAACTTCTTCAATAAAAATTTCATGAGGACGGAGATGGCGAAAAACCCGACGATCAGCCCCAAGCCCGTGCATGCGAGCACGGCAATCGAGATGCCGATGTTCTGCCCCTTCAAGAGGTTCTTCGTGACGAGTTCGACGAGGGGCGTGTAGTAGCCGAAAATGAGAAGGAGCATGGAGCCCGAGATGCCCGGCACGACCAAGGCGCACGCCCCCACCGCACCGATGAGAACGAGCAGGAAATAGCCGCTCGCGGGCAGGTGGAAGAGGTCGACGTTGGCGCCCGTCGGCAGAAAGAGCATGCACGCCGCGACGGCGCAGGGAATAAGAAAGGCTACGGCGTTGTGCCATTTCGGCTTCCCCTTGACCTTTTCCGTGATGGACGGAAGGCCGCCGAGGGACAGTCCCACGAACAGCGTAACCGTGGGCAGGGGATAGTGCGCGAGCCCCCATTGGATGGGAAAGATGAGCGCGGCGACGCCCAACACCATGCCGAGGACGATGGGCAGTAAAAAGAGAATGCTCTCCTTGAATTTTTTGAAGATATCGGCGATGCTGCCGACGAGCTTTTCGTAGATGCCGAGGATCGCCGCGACCGAACCTCCCGAAAACCCGGGGATGATGAAGGCGACGCCGATCGCCGCCCCGCGCAAAATATTGGCGAGAAATTCAACGAGTTTGTTTGGCTTTTGCTCGGGCGCGGGCTCCGAAACAGGTTCGCTCTGTACGGGCTCCGCTTGCGGCGCGTGTTCCGAAGCGGGTTTGCTCCCCTCTTCGGACGTTTCCGCGGACTGCTTGTTCTCTTCCATATTGGTATCAGTATATCATAGCAAAATTCAAATTACAACCAAAAGAGGGACAAAAAATAAGGTTTTGCGAAAAGTAAAATTCAAAAAAATGCAGGGCAAAAAAATAAAATTTTCCACTGAAAGCTCCCTGCAGCGCAGCGCGCGTCCGCCGCCCGCGGCGGCGCCCGCGCGCAGCGCAGCAGGGAGCTTTTTTTACTCACGGCGCGCTTTCCGCTTGCACTCTTTTTCCTTTACAATGTTATGGTACCACGAAATTTTCGCCCTTTCGGGGGTATATGCCAAAATTTTTGAAAAAAATTAAAAATTTTTTGGGGAAGATACACTCACGCGCCGCCGCGGCGGCGCGTTCGGTATGAGGGGGTGTAAGAGATATACGCGCGGGGGCGGCATAGGGATTGCCCCACCCCCTTCCCGAGGAGGGGGGGAATAGGATGGACAATCATATCACCTCATCCGTCGCGGCTACGCCGCAACACCTTCCCCTCGAGGGGAAGGCAAGAGCCTACCCCCTCACTCGCTTCGCGGGAGCTCCCCCAAAAGGGGGAGCCAAGGGGGTAGGTGGGAAGCAAGAGCCCCACCCCCCTTCCCCCCCTCCCGCGGAGGGGGCGGGTCGGACTTCGTTGTTCGGGATTCTTCACCCCCTTGCGGGGTTTCAGAATGACGCGTAAAACAAGGGAGGAGGCAAGTCGATTGCTCGGGGAAGATACACTCGCCAATCGCCCGCCGACGCTATGCGTCGGCGGGCGATTGGCTCGGTATGAGGGAGCGGTCAGACGATGCCCTGTGCCATCATGGCGGTGGCGACCTTCAAAAAGCCCGCGATGTTCGCGCCGGCGACGTAGTCGCCTTCGACGCCGTACTCCTTGGCGGCGTTATCCATATTGTGGTAGATGTTCACCATGATGTTTTTGAGTTTCAAGTCCACTTCCTCGAACGTCCAGAAGAGACGGCCGCTCGACTGCGCCATTTCCAAGGCGCTCGTGGCGACGCCGCCCGCGTTGGCCGCCTTGGCGGGCAAAAACACGACGCCCGCCTTCTGGAACACCGCGATGCCCTCGAGCGTGGTGGGCATGTTCGCGCCCTCGCCGACGAGTTTGACGCCGTTCTTGACGAGCAATTTTGCGCTCTCCGCGTCGATTTCGTTCTGCGTGGCGCAGGGGAGGGCGATGTCGCACGGGATCGACCAGATGCCCCTGCAACCTTCATGGTACTCCGCGCCCTTCACGCGGCTTGCATACTCCTTGATGCGACCCCTCTCCACCTCTTTGATTTGTTTGACGACGGCAAGGTCGATGCCGTTCTTATCATAAATATAGCCGTTGCTATCGTACATGGCGACGACCTTGGCGCCCAGCGACTGCGCCTTCTCCACGGCGTAGATGGCGACGTTGCCCGAGCCCGAGACGATGAGCGTCTTGCCCTTGAAACTGTCGCCGCGGCACCTCAATGCTTCTTCCACCATGTAGACGAGCCCGTAGCCCGTTGCCTCCGTGCGGACGAGGCTGCCGCCGTAGGTGAGCCCTCTGCCCGTGAGCACGCCGACGTGCTCATCGCGGATGCGCTTGTACTGCCCGAAGAGGAAGCCTATCTCCCTGCCGCCGACGCCGATGTCGCCCGCGGGGACATCGGTATCCTGCCCGATGTGGCGGTAGAGTTCGGTCATGAAGCTCTGGCAGAACTTCATGATCTCATTGTCGCTCTTGCCCTTGGGGTCGAAATCCGAGCCGCCCTTGCCGCCGCCGATGGGAAGCCCCGTGAGGCTGTTCTTCAGAATTTGCTCCAACCCGAGGAACTTGATGATGGAGAGATTGACGGACGGGTGGAAGCGCAGCCCGCCCTTATAGGGCCCGATGGCGCTGTTGAACTGCACGCGGTAGCCCTTGTTGACGTGCACCTTTCCGCTATCATCCACCCACGGCACGCGGAAGAGAACGACGCGCTCGGGCTCGACGAAGCGCTCCAAGAGCGCCGCCTTTTCGTATTCGGGATGCTTTTCGACAACGGGACGAAGCCCGTTCAAGATCTCCGTAGCCGCCTGATGAAATTCGGGCTCGTTCGGGTTTTTCGCTTTGAGTTCTTCCAAAACTCTCTCTACATAATCCATACTTTTACTCCTTTGCCGCCCCGGCAATGTGACTTGACGGGAGTATTATACCAAAAAACCGAACGCATTGCAAAATTCCACGCGCCGTAGCGGCCGTTCTTCCTCAAACAAAAACTTATAGGAAGTATAAGAAATACTTATAGTTTGAGGCGAACTCCCCGTGCGGGACGGGCGCGGCGCACCCTGCAAAACGCGGAAAGAGGCACAGGAAGCGGCGGCCGCAGAGATATTTTCCCGCAAACGGGAGACGAAAAACCGTTTGGGCGGCAGGTTACGGCGTTTTTCGTCTGCATGTTCCCCTTTCCGCGGGCGACGGTCTTCCCCCTCCGTGCGGCGCAAAAGGCGGCTTCGCCATATCAATTTCCGAAGAAAAAATTTTCCGCCGATGATTGCCTATTTTGTATAATTGTGGTAAGATATTGTTGCCAAAATCCGGCGGAAATTTTGCTTTGGGTTTCAGCGGCAGCGCACACGGCAATTTTGCCCTTCCGCATAAGCTGAAACGAAGGAAACCGTATGAAAAAGAACCTTGTAAAGAGCTCCCTCTGCTTCATTCTCGTACTTGCTTTTTGCTTCGGCGATCTTGCCGCGATGTTTCGCCGCACGGGCGGTTCGACGGTTGCCGCCGCGACCGCCGCGGAAGCGACGCCGACCGCCTACACGGAGCAGAACGAACCCGAACAGAGCGAGGGCGTTGTGCGCCCCGAGGACATCGACGAAGGGCTCTCTCTGTACGACCTCGACGAGATCCGCGGCAGGCGCGTGACCGTTCGCCAGCCCGACATGGAAATTTTGCGGGACGACATCGTCCGCCCCCATCCCGAAGTGATGACCGACGTATACGAGATGTTGGACTTCACGACGGGCAATACCATGAACCCGCTTGCGAAGATCGACTTTTCCGAGAACGGCAAGCGCGAGGCGGGCAACAAGGATCGCCCCATGTACCCGATGAAGGGGCTCGCCCGCTCGGATAAGGACGAGAACGGCAACGTCTCCAAACAAAAATATTTCTCCGAGTTCACCAAGTACATGCTGCTCAGGCAGGCGTACTATTTCAACACGCATTACAGCGAGATCATCGAAAAGGGCGAACTCAAAAAGCACCCCGCCGCGGACTATATCTACGGCGAGATCTCCGATGACGCCAAGGCCGTTGAAATGCGCATCGTGACCGATCCCATCTATCGCTCCCCCATGACGACGGGACTCTACCTCGCGCCCGGGGAAATTGCTACCGTCAAGATCAAGGGGCTCGAAAAGGGCGAGGCGCTCACCCTCTACACCCACCATCAGGATACGATGGGTTATTTGGGCTACAATGAGGACGGCAAGGGCTTCGGCAAGATGGAGGACTACCTCAAATATTGGGACGATAAAATCGTTGCGGAGGCCGAGCGCGCCCAAAGAGAGGGCGGCCAGCCCAATTTCGACAAGTACAACTACGGCCTCCACGGCCAGTGGCAGTGGCAGAACCAAAAGGTCCCCTGCATGGGCACGACGTTCAACATCGTGGGCAC
>CANRFK010000044.1 GCA_947629875.1 uncultured Clostridia bacterium | reverse complement strand
GCCAGCCCCCTTGCGAGACCCCCATCGATTTCCACAGGTTGGAGAAAATTCCTCCGATGTCAATGAGTAAATTGTTCTGCATACCCTACTCCGATCAGCCGATGAATGCAAGCACGGCGTCGCTCTCCACGTTGGCGCCCTTCTGTACGTTGAAGGTGACCGTCCCATCGCAGGGGGCGGTGATGTCGTTATCCATCTTCATAGCTTCGAGGACGAGGATGGGCTGATCCTTTTTGACGCTCGCGCCGTCCTCGACATACAACTTTTTAATGAGCCCGGGGAAGGGAGACGTAACTTTCTGCCCCTTTCCGCTTGCGGCGGGCTTTGCGGCGGGCGCGGCAGGCGCGGCTGTTGCCGCTGTGGCGACGGATGCGGCGGACGCGCTTTCGCCCACTTCTTCCACGCCCACTTCGTATTTTGTTCCGTTGACTGTGATGATAAAGTTCCGCATAAAAACCTCTCAATGGCTTATATTTTTTTGATGCGACGCACGACAAAGTCGCATCTTACCTGTTCGCCCTCGTAGTAGGCGGCAATGGCTGCTGTAATGGCGGCGACGACTTCGGGCGGGACGCCCTCCTCCGCCGTCGTGACGGGAGACGCGGCGACTGCCCTCTCCTGCGCCGCTTTGCGCTTCTTCTCCCCCCGTTCATTGATGCGCTTCATTACCATGCCGAGGAGCATAAAGATGAGGATGAGGAGCGCGATGCCGAGAAAGACGAACACAAAGCCGAACACCGAGTAGAACGCGCCTTCCCCTATATTGATCGTCCTTTCGAGTAAATTCATGGCGCGTACCTCAACGGACGAGCGTCTGCAACGACGCCACGAGATATTGTTTCAAGAATTGCGGCTCGATGATGTTATCGAGATAGCCGCCCTTCGCCGCATGGATGGGATCGGCGTGCTCCTCGCCGTAGAGCTCTATAAGTTTCGCCTTATCCGCATTCGTTTCGTTTGCATACTCGATCTCGGCGCCCTGCGCGCTCTCGAAGAGGGAAATCTCGGCGGTCGCAAGGGCGTAAGTATAATCAAAACCGGCCGACTTCGCCGCAAAGAGGCTGTACCCGAGCCCCACCGCTCTGCCCGTGACGACGGAGATCTTCGCCGTGTCGATGGCGTCGAGAATGGAAAGATATTCGCAGATCTCTTTGAGCACCGCGCTGTTGTTGGCCGAAAGCGAGGGCTCCACGCCGAGGCAGTCGACAAACGTCACGAAGGGAAGCCCGTAGCAGCAGGCAAATTCCGCAAAATTCTTGATTTTTTTGACGCTGTGCTCACTTAAAAGCACATTGTCGAACACGACCGCGGCGACGGCGATGCCGCCGATGCGGCCGAGCACCGTCTTCACCTCGGGACAACCGTTGGCGCCCAGTTCGACGCCCTTTTCGAGGAGCGCGGCGATGTTTTGCGCCGTCACGCCCTTATTGAGCGCAGGCGCGGGATCGTTGAGTTCGGCGTCCTCGACGGCGATGTTCACGAGGTCGGAGACCTTCAAAATGACGCTCGCCGCCTCCTTGGCGTCCGCCACTTGCACGGCGGGCAGAAGCGTGCCGCCGAGCACGGGATACCCCCCCACCTCTGCGGGTTTCAAATTCTTGCCCGCCTTGGCGGAGAGCACGAGCGGAGAGTTTATGGAGAGCGTTGCGCCCTCCGCAAACATCACGACATCGCAGACGGAGGCCAGCGCCGCCGCGGAACCGTACACTTCGCCGAGGAGCACCGCAAACTGTAAGACTGTGCCCTTCAACTGCGTCGCCTTTAAGAGGAGCTCGGAGATGCCTTCGAGCACGTTGACCCCCTCGCCGACGCGCACGCCCTGCGAATGCAGAAGATACACGACGGGCGTTGCGTTTTTCTCGGCGGCATTCAAGGTCTTTGCGATCTTTTCGCAATTCGCCTTGGCGAGCCCGCCGAAGCTGACTTCGTAATTCTGCGCGACAACATAAAAAGGATACCCTCCGATGGTGGCAAACCCTGTTACCACGCCCTCGCCGCAGGCATCCTCGCCGTAAAACGCATCCTTGGAAAAACTGAACGCGGAGAGTTCCACGAAACTATCCTCGTCGCAGAGCGCCGAAATCTCCGCGCGGATGTTCTCCCCCGCGCCTACAATGGCGCTCTTTCTCTCTCTGAACTGTTTGATCTTATCCATGTTTCCCTCTGATAACCTGCCGAAATCCCAATTTCGACCAAATACTATTATACACGACCGCTACGCAAAATGCAAGAGCTGGACGGAAAATTTTACCATCCGCCATGAAAAAAACCGCTGCGGTCACTGCGGCGGTTTCTCTCTCTGCCCTGCGGCGGGCGGCGGTTTGTCCGCCCCCTCTTTTTTGACCCCCTTGGAGACGACGGAACCGTCGGGCTCCACGATCTCCACCGTGAATTCGTCCCTCTCCTTCTTCTCCTCGATCTTCGTCTCGCGGTGGAATTTGCGGGCAAACCAGTTGAGGATGGCGTCGGACTTTTTATATAGGAACACGAACAGAATGACGACAGCGATGCCGATGACGACCCACGTGAGAATGCCCCACCAAGTGTTGAACGGGATGAGCGAGATGGAGTAGCTCGTCGTGAAGATGGCGAGGACGCGCGAGACGAGGATAACGCCCAAAAACAGCCAGACCGACATGGACGAGAGCCCCGCGACGAAGCACAGAACGTCGTCGGGAAAGACGGGCAGCAGGAACATGGCGGAGAGCAGGAGCTTATCCTTGCCCTTGATCTTTTTAAGCCACTTTTCGAGGGTATCCTTCCCGATGAGCCACGCGACGACCTTCTGCCCCGCAAGCCGCCCGACGAAGAAGGCGACGAGCGAGCCGATGACGATGCCGAGAAGGCTCAAAAGGCTCCCGACGAGGGGCCCGAAGAGCGCCGCGCCCGCCACGACCGTGACGGCGCTCGGGATGGGCAAAATGACGACCTGCAAGAATTGCAACAGGACAAAGAGCACATACATCCAGCCCGAACGCGCCAAAAAGGCCTCCAATTCCTCCTCGTCACGCATGATCTCGAAAAAGCCCGTTTCGAGCATGACATAGATGAGGACGGCAAAAAAGACGGCGAGAATGTACGCCGTGATGCAGAATTTGTAGATGATCTCTTTATTGAAATAGTAAAAGATGAAATCGACGGTGAGGACGGCGATGTTGAGTATCGTGCCGAGGACGAGCATGGAGATCCAGAGCGCCGCGCTCCACTTCTCCATGAAAAATGTAAGGCAAAGGAAGAGGAACACCTCGAAGAGGACGGCTCCCGCCGTGACGCCGACGACATGCGCCGCGATCGCGACGACAGATCGGCTATTCTTTTGTTCTTCCCGTTCCGTTGGCATCTCCACTCCGCAGACTTTCTATTCTATTATATACGTTCCCACACCGTTTTATAAGTCGCCGCCGGCGCTTTCCCCTTCGCCTGCACCCGTCGCTTCGCCGTCGCCCTCCGCCTCTTCCGCGCCAAGCGCCTTGATGGCGTCGCGTGCAAGTTTATCGCAGCGGTTGTTGTATTCGTTGTCCGCGTGCCCCTTCACCTTGTGGAAGGTCACGTCGTGGATGCGAGTAAGTTCGTAGAGACGCTCCCACAGTTCGGTGTTGAGGACGGGCTTTTTGTCCGCCTTTTTCCAGCCGCTCTTCTTCCACCCGTCGAGCCAATGTTCTTCGAACGCGTTGACGACGTAGGCGGAATCGCTGTACACATCCACCGCGCAGGGAAATTTGAGGCGGGAGAGCCCCTCGATGACGGCATAGATCTCCATGCGGTTGTTGGTCGTCTGCCTTTCGCCCCCCGAATATTCGAGGGTGTGCTCGCCGTACATGAGAATGCCGCCCCAGCCGCCTGCGCCCGGATTGCCCGAGCACGCGCCGTCGGTGTACAGTGTGACGTGTTTTTTGCTCATTCCGAGAGCTCCTTTGCGCGCTTCACCGCGGCGGCGACGGCACGGGAAATTGTTTGTTGAAAGCCGTCCTCTTCAAAACTCGAGAGCGCGGCGACCGTCGTACCGCCCTTGGAGGAAACGGCGGCGATGAGCTCGTCGTACGACTTTCCCGACTGTTCGGCATACGTCGCTCCGCCCTTTACCGTCTGCAAGGCGAGCGCGTTGGCCTGTTCCTCGGAGAGCCCCTGCTCCATGCCCGCCCTGACGAGCGAACGCAGGAAGAGATAGACGTACGCGGGGCCGCTCCCCGAGATGCCCGTGACGGCATCGAGAAGTTCCTCGGGCACCTCGACTGCCTTGCCGACCGCCGAAAAGAGACCGAGAACGAAGGGCTTTTTCTCCTCGGAGAGCTCGGAGACATCCACGCCCGCCATCCCCTCGCCGACGCAACAGGGAAGGTTGGGCATGACGCGTGCGATCTTCGTCTCCGCTTGGAGGGCGGTGCGCACGGCGCGCTTGGTCTTGCCAGCCATGATGCTGATGAGGACGGGCAAAGCGGCGCCGCGGAGTTCTTCGGCGACTGCGGAGAACACCTGCGGCTTGACGGCAAAGAGAAGATAGGCGCAGTTTTCGGCAAGCGGGCGGGCTTCCGTCGTTGTGCGGAATCCCTCTTCTTCCAAGGCGGCGCGCTTTTTCTCATCGGGTTCGCAGATGCAGACCTCATCGGGGGCAAAGACGCCCCTTTTTGCGGCTCCGCCGACGATGGCGTGCGCCATGACGCCGCCCCCGATGACGCCGAGCAAATATTTCTTTGCATTGCTTTGAAATTTCACGATGGCTCCTTTCGGACGCATTTTTTTATGAAAGCGCCGCAACTTTCGTTGCGGCGCTTTTTGGCAGGGGAGACGCGACTCGAACACGCAACAGACGGTTTTGGAGACCGTTGCTCTACCATTGAACTACTCCCCTATCTGTGTGCCATTATTGTACCGTATTTCACACCGTTTGTCAAGACTTTTTCTCCGCAAAACGCAAATTTTATGCGTCGCCACGGTGACCCTCGGGATGAATGATGTGCGCGCCCTTGATATCCATCTCGGCGAGGCGCTTGTCGCCGAGCACCGTCGCCCGTTGGAGAACACGGTTGCCGTACTTCTCGCGCATTTTCTGCACGGCGGCGTCCAGCCGCTCCTCCTTCTCCTCTTCCTCGGCATCGCCGAAGAGCGTGAGTTGCTTCTTTTCGGAGAAATCCGAAACGGCAACGCCGAGCGCGCGCACGGGACGTTGCCATGGATAGAGCGCTTGAAAAAGCTGCATGGCACAATCGGCGATCTCCTTTGCATTGCGCGTGGGACGGGGAAGTTTGCCCTGCTTGCCGTAGCGGTCGAGTTCGCTGTCCGTGACGGAAATTTTGACGGTGGACGCCCTGCCCAGCCCGCTTTCAAGGAGGCGCGCGGCGACGCTGTCGGAGAGGAGGAGAAGGAGAAGGTGCACGTCGTCGTCCGTCGTGAGGTCGCGGTAACAGGTGAGGCTGTTGCCCACGCTCTTCACTTCGCGCCCCGTTCCCGCAAGCGCGACGGGAGAGCGATCCTCCCCCGCGGCGTAGTCGTGCAGAAGTTTCCCCCACTTGCCGAGTTCGCGCACCAAGACGGCCTCATCCTTTTGAGCGAGGTCGCCGATGGTGGCGATCCCGAGGACGGAGAGCTTGCGCGCCGTGGCCTTCCCCACATAGAGAAGGTCGGAAGCGGGCAATTTCCACGCCGTCTGCCTGTAATTTTCCTCGGAAATTTCCGTGACGGCGTCGGGTTTTTTCATGTCCGAGCCCAATTTCGCGAAAATCTTGTTGAAACTCACGCCGACGCTGACCGTGACGCCGATCTCGCGCTTGACCGCCTCGCGGATGTCGTTTGCGATCCCGACGCCGCTCCCGAAGAGGTTGCGGCTGCCTGTGACATCCAGCCAGCACTCGTCGATGCCGAAGGGCTCGATGCGGTCGGTGTAGCGCGCGTAGATCTCGCGCACCGCCTCCGAGACGCGCACGTAGGCGGGAAAATCGGCGGGAACACTCACAAGATCCTTGCATTTCTTCTTCGCCTGAAAGAAGGGCTCGCCCGTCTTGATGCCCGCGGCCTTGGCGGGCATATTTTTCGCAAGGACAACGCCATGGCGATCCTCGAAGCTCCCGCAAACGGCGAGCGGCACCTCTTTGAGCTCGGGATGGCGGAGCATCTCGACGGAGGCGTAAAAATTATTCAGATCGCTGTGCAGAATGCACCTCGAAAAATCAGGCACCTGCGACCTCCACAAACCATTGCATTTTATCGGGCTCGAAATACAGATACTTTTCCCTGCCGCCGATGAGGCAGGTATAACGGATGGGCAATATAGCGCTGACGCGGGCGGGCGCGCGCTCGGCAAAACGCACGCGGTCGATAAGGTATATTTCGCCGTCCTGCCATTTGAGTTCGATGGGACGCATGCCCCCTTCGCTCGAAAATTTCGCGATGACCTCGATGCAGACTTTTCGGTATTCCATACCCAAAGTTTGCGCGCCTTGCTCTTGCGATATGAGAAAAAAGCGGCAAAACGCCGCGGTTTTTCTATATTATGTCACGCATAGTACTTCGCAAAATGGCAAAATTCAAATTTTTACGTCGCCTTTCAAGCCCAAGAGCGACGCGTGGCGGCGCAAAATGGGCTCTATCTCCGATGAGATAAACTCCTCCGTCTGCTCGGAAGCGCGGCCGATGAACTTCTTCGGGGAGACGATTTCATCGAGTTTTCCGTGCACGGCGGCAAACATTTCGTCCGAAGCGATGCGCTCCAAGAGATCGTTCTCCTTCCCCTCTTCCTTGACCATCCGCCCCGCCTCCTGCGAGAGGACGCGGATGCGCTCGTGGAGCTGTTGCCGATCTCCCCCCGCCTTGACGCACTTCATGATGATGTTCTCGGTCGCCATGAAGGGAAGCTCCCCCGCGACGTGCTTTGCGATGACCTTCTCGTACACGACGAGATTTTCGGCGACGTTCATGTAGATGTTCAGAATGGCGTCCACGGTGAGGAATGCCTGTGCGTTGACGATGCGGCGGTTGGCGCTGTCGTCAAGTGTGCGCTCGAACCACTGTGTAGAGGCCGTGACGGCGCTGTTCACAGGGAGGGACAGCATGTAGCGGGCAAGGCTCCCCATGCGTTCGCAGCGCATCGGGTTGCGCTTATAAGCCATCGCCGAAGAGCCGACCTGCGAAGTCTCGAAGGGCTCCTCCACTTCCTTCATGCTCTGCAAAAGGCGGATGTCGTTGGAGAATTTATAGGCGCTCTGCGCGATCTGCGAGAGGACGCAGAGCACATTGTAGTCGAATTTGCGCGGATACGTCTGCCCCGTGACGGGATAGACCTTTTCGTAGCCGAGTTTTTTGATGACGCGGCGCTCAAGCTCCTTCACCTTTTCGCCGTCGCCGTCGAAGAGATCCAAAAAGCTCGCCTGCGTGCCCGTCGTCCCCTTCACGCCGCGGAGGCGCACTTTTTCGAGGAGCGCGGTGAGGCTCTCGTAGTCGAGCATCAGATCTTGCAGCCACAGCGCGGCACGCTTTCCGACCGTCGTGAGCTGGGCGGGTTGCAGGTGGGTGAAGCCGAGCGTGGGCACGTCCTTATAGCGGAGTGCGAAATTTTTCAGCTTCTCCATGACGTTGACGAGCTTTTTCAGGATAATTTCCAGCCCGTCGTGCATGATGATGAGCTCGGAATTGCAGTCCACGAAGCAACTCGTCGCGCCGAGGTGGATGATGCCCGCGGCCTTGGGGCAGACGTCGCCGTACGCCTTGACGTGCGCCATCACATCGTGCCGTACCTTGCGCTCGTACTCTTCCGCTTTTTGATAGTCGATATCCGTCTCGTGGGCTTTGAGCTCCTCGACCTGCTCCTCGGTGATGGGAAGCCCAAGCTCCATTTCGCTCTCGGCAAGGGCGATCCACAGCTTGCGCCACAGGCGGAACCGCTTTTCGTCGCCGAAATTTTCCAGCATTTCGCGGCTCGCATAGCGCGTATTCAGCGGATTTTCGTAATAACGCTTCTCGGACATACCGTCTCCTAAACTTTTTTCGGCTCGGGGTAGGTTTCACCGAAGGTCTCGGCGGTCACCCGCTTCATCCTCTGCTCTTTGAGGGGTTTATCGCGGAAATCGGTGCGCGTTGCGGCAATTTCATCGACGACTTCCATCCCCTCGATGACTTTGCCGAAGGCGGCGTACTGTCCGTCGAGGAAGAAGCCGTCCGCGTGCATGATGAAGAACTGCGAGCCCGCGCTGTCGGGGTTCTGGGCACGTGCCATGGAGAGAACGCCGCGCGCATGCTTCAAGTCATTCTTGAAGCCGTTTGCGGCAAATTCGCCCTTGATGCAGTACCCGGGGCCGCCCGTGCCGACGCCCTTGGGGTCGCCGCCCTGTATCATGAAACCCGCGATGACGCGGTGGAAGATGATGCCGTCATAGAAGCCCTTCCCCACGAGGGACAAAAAGTTGTTGACGGTATTGGGCGCCACGCCGGGATAGAGTTCCGCCTTGAACGTTTTGCCGTCCGCCATTTCAAAAGTTACAACGGGATTTGCCATGATTTCCTCGCTTATTCCTCGAATTTTTCTACTTTTGTGCCCGCTTCGCCGAAGAGCTGCATGGAGAATTCATCGGGATAGCCCTCTTTGTAGACGACCCGAGAAATTCCCGCGTTGATGATCATCTTGGCGCAGATGACGCAGGGCTGATGCGTGCAATAGAGCGTTGCGCCGTTGATGTTCACGCCGTACTTCGCCGCCTGTATGATGGCGTTCTGTTCGGCGTGCGCCGCATAGCACAGTTCCGCACGGGTGCCGCTCTCGATGTTCAGCTTTTCGCGGAGGCACTCGCCGCGTTCGACGCAGGAGGGAATGCCCTCGGGCGCGCCGTTATAGCCCGTCGTCATGACGCGCTTTTCCTTCACGATGACCGCTCCAACCTTGCGGCGGTAGCAACTTGCCCAACTGCCCACGAGTTCCGTGAGCTCCATAAAACGATGATCCCACTTATCCATGCTATTATTATACCACAAGCGGAGAAAGGTGTCAATCGTTCGGCTTTTTTCCGCAAAAAAAGAATGGAAAATCTTTCCGCTTTTGTTTGACTTCTTCCTGTTTGTGTTTATAATAAAAAAGAACAGAAACGCGCCACGTGAGCGCGGCTTTCAGGAGGACATTATGAATATCAAACCCTTGTTTGACAAAGTGGTCGTAGAAGCGGTCACCGTAGAGGAAAAGACGAAGAGCGGCTTCTTTCTCCCCTCTTCCGCACAGGAAAAACCGCAGACGTGCATCGTCGTTGCGGTCGGCCCCGGGGGGAATTTCGACGGGAAAGAGGTCGTCATGCAGGTAAAACCGGGCGACAAAGTGCTGTGCGCCAAGTACGCGGGCACCGATTTTAAGGTGGACGGCAAGGAGTTCACCATCATCAAGCAGTCGGATATTTTAGCAATCGTAGAATAAAGGAGAATCTATCATGGCAAAGCAAATCAAATACGGAGACGAAGCAAGAAAGGCGCTGGAAACGGGCGTGAATACGCTCGCCGACACGGTGAAAATTACGCTCGGCCCCAAGGGCAGGAACGTGGTGCTCGATAAGAAGTTCGGCGCCCCCCTCATCACCAACGACGGCGTGACCATCGCGAAGGAGATCGAACTTCCCGATCCCTTCGAGAACATGGGCGCACAGCTCGTGAAGGAGGTCTCCACCAAGACCAACGA
>CANRFK010000043.1 GCA_947629875.1 uncultured Clostridia bacterium | reverse complement strand
ACTTGTGCGCCGCCTGTAACGATTAGGGCTATGCCCGAAAATGAAATACCCCGCGTTTTACGCGGGGATTATTATTTCATAAAAAAGAAAAACTCCCGCTTGACGAACGCGAGAAGTGTGGTATAATCAAGCTGTTGAGGAGGAAAAACATGAATACTTGGAAAAACTTTGAAGACTGTATCAAACTTGTACTTGCATCGCGCGGCATGGAAACGCAGACCGAACGCATCACGGAGGGTCCGACGCTCATTACCTTTTCGGTCTCCGTGCCGCAGGAAGCGGAGGAGGGCGAGCTTGCAAGCATAGAGCGCGAGCTCGGCTCCATGCCGGACATGAAGGGCGTGCGCGTCACGGAGGATCGCGGAGAGGGTCTGCTCCTGATCGAGGTGCCCAAGCCCGAAGCAGAGCGGGAAGGGGTGAGCTTTACCGCGATGGTCGAGGCGAGCAAAAAACGCGCGAGCGCGGGCGATCTCCGTCTCCCCATCGGGAGCAATGCGGAGGGCAAGCCGGTCGTCTGCGATCTCACAAAGATGCGGCATCTGCTCATCGCCGGCGATGCGGGCGCGGGCAAGAGCACATTGCTCGACGCCATCACTTGCAGTCTGATCGCGCAGTACACGCCCGAACAAGTCCGCCTGATCCTCTGCGAACCGGAGGCGGGCGCCTTGCAGCCGTATGAGGGCGTTCCGCACCTTCTCACGGGGAAGAACGTGCACGGCAGGAGCATTTTGGATGCGATCGGCTGTGCGTGCATCGAGATGCGGCGCAGATTCGACCTCTTGGAGGCAAAATGCAACAGCGGCGTCCACGCGCGCAACATCTGCGAGTACAACGAAAACCTTGCCGAGGGGGAAAGCCCGCTCCCGTACCTCGTTGTTGTGGCGGACGATTGTCAGGAGATCATGGCGGTCGAGCGCGGGGAGACCTCGTACTGCATGAACCAACTGTTCCACATGTCGCGCGCAACGGGAATCTTTCTCATTCTCGCCACCGATACCCCGTCCGAAAAAGTTTTTCGGGATGCACTCGCTTCCGATCTCCTCTCCTGCGCTGCGATGCGCACGGAGGGGGAAAACTCGCGCATCCTGTTGGGGCGCGCGGACGCCGAAAAATTGCTCGGGAGCGGCGATCTTCTTCTGCGGAGGGCGGGCGTACGGGGATGCGAACGCGTACAGGCTGTCTCCGTTGCAGAAGAGGAACGCGCCGCCGTCATCGCGGCCGCCAAGGAGAACTACGAGCCGCAGTTCGACGAGGAAGCGGAACGGGTGATCGCGGGCGAAGAGGAATAGACGCCCGATGGAATGTATTGTAAAGAGCGCGGAGGAGATCGCCGCGCTCGTCCAAAAAATCGGCTTTCTGCCCTTCTTCCGCGGGGAGATCGCAAATTTCTCCGTGGAGGAATTCACCCCGCCGCGCCTGTGGTTCTCGGACACGGAGGAGGGGCCGTGGGAGTGGAAGGGACCCGTCATCCGCCTCGCCCATTGTGCCTACGGCAAGTTCTATAAGGGCAAGGCGATGTTCATCTCGCGGGAGTGGTTTCCCGACTTCGCCAATCTCCGCCGCGACGGCTACGACTACGACGCCCGCATGGACGAGGGCATTGCCCGCCGCCGCGATACCTACCTCATGGCAGAACTCATGAAAACTCCCTCCCTTCTCGGGAAGGAGCTCAAAGCGCGGGTGTGTTTTACCGACGAGCGCAAGAAGGGGTACGAGGGGTCGCTCACCCACCTGCAGATGATGGCGTACATCACGACGGCCGATTTCGAGTACGCCCGCGATAAATACGGCAAGCCGTACGGCTGGGGGCTCGCCCGCTATGCGATGCCCGAGGCGTTCTTCGGCGAAGATTTCTGCCGCGAGGCGTATAAGCGCACCCCGCAGGAGAGTTACGCCCGCATGGCGGCGCACCTCAAAGAAGTGTTGCCGCAGGCGAGCGAGGCGCAAATTTCCCACATTTTGCTTCCTTGAAGGGAGCGCGGGCACAAATCCGCGCTCTCATTCTTTATCGAGAATATTGTAGAAGCAGAAGCGATAATATCCTTCCTTGGTGTAGAAGTCGGGCTCTTCCTCGCTGCCCTCGGCGACGCCCGTCCCCGAATAGTTGTTCACATACACAAAGTTGTCGGTCTCGGCAAGCCAAAGGGTATGCGCGCCCTTTTGGAGGGTGACGGTGAAGTAGCCGTCGCCGTCCGTCGTGACCTTCTGCGCCCCGCCGCCGTCCACCGAGAGGGTAAAAGTTTGACCCCCCTGCGGGGCGTCTCCCCGCATCACGCGGAGCGTCGCCGTGTAGGTCTCGGGCGACTTGTCGCCTGCGATCAGAATGCGGCCGTAGTCGCACTTGTAGTCGAGAATGCCGTCGTTTTGTCCGCTCAAATAGAGGATGTAGTCCTCGATGAGAATGTCCTCGCCGCCGAGTTCGCCGAGCTTCTCCCCCTGCGCGAAGGAGGAAGAGACGTAGTTGTTGGTGGCAAGCAGGAGTTGATTTTCGGTGTCCGTGCGGTCGAGCGCCGTGCCGTTCGCAAGTTTGACTTCCGTAACTTTCTTGCCCGCCTCGCCCGCGGGGTCGTAGGTATAGGAAAACCCGCTGCATTGGAGGAAGGAGCCGCTCACCCGTTCGCGCAGGAGCAGCCCGCTCTCGTCCTGTCCCGTCGTTGCGAGCCCCGCTTCGATCGCCGCAAACAGTTCGGCGGGGGAGACCTTCAAAACTTCCACCAGATTGCCGTGATTGAAGGCGCTGAGCACGTCGCCGCGGGTGACGTTTCCGCCGCCCGAGTGCCATGTGGGCAGGCTCTGCGAAATGCCGCCGCCGTTTTCCACCGCCACCACGGGAAGCGCGAGGTCTTCGTTCTCCGCGAACTGCTCCGCATAGTAGCGGAAGGCGTCCGTCACAAAGTCACCGTAAGAGGTCTCCACCACGCGGGACTCCACATAGTTGTAGCAGATATAGCCGCCCCAGAGGGGAGTGGCGATCCCGCAGAGCACTTCGCCCAAAATTTCGTCCTGTTGAAGTTGGATCGCGTCGAGCGTCTCCTGTACTTTTTGCGCCTTCTGCTTGCCCGCCCCGGTCGTTTCATAGCCCATCGCCGCGGCGTAGTCGAGCACTTCGCCCTCGGCGGAGACGTTCGCGCCCTGTTCGCTGTCCGTGAACGTGAGGGTGAGTTTGCCGAGATTTGTGAAATTCACCCCCGTTTGCAGAATCGGAACGCCCTGCACCGTTTTGTCCTCCACGGTGTGGCTGTGCCCGTCGATGACGGCGGTGACTTCCGCCTGCTCCGCTTGCGAGAGCCCCGAGAGGAGCTGTTCGCTCGTGCAGGAGACGGCCTTTTCGTTGTCGCCCATGTGGCAGACGAGGACGAGGGCGTCCGTTCCGTTCTTGAGGGCGGCGATCTCTCTTTTCGCAGTTTCCACTTCGTCCTCGAAGGTCACGCCCGCAAGGAGGGCGGGGTTGGTCGAGGTCGCGGTCGATACCGTCGTCAGCCCGATAAAGCCGATCTTGTAGCCCGCCACCGTGACGACGGCGCTGCTTTCGAGAAGCGGTTTGCCGTCCTTTTCTACGTTCGCGGCGAGAACGGGGAAATCCGCGAGTTCGGCGTTTTCGAGGAGAACGTCCGCGCCGTAGTCAAATTCATGGTTGCCCGCCGCCATGAGGTCGTAGCCCGCCTCGTTCATCATCCGCACCACGTCCGCCCCGCGGGAGACGGAGGCAAAGGACGCGCCCTGCATCGCATCGCCCGCATCCACGAGGAGAGAATTTGGCGTGGAGGCCTTGATCGCGGCCGCCTGCACGATGCCGACCGTGCTCTTCCCGTCGCCCAAAAGGTTGCCGTGCATATCGTTGGTGGTAAAGATCGTCACGGTGGCGCTCTCACGGGGAGTAAATTCTTCGGGGGGCGCGGACGGGTTACACGCCGCAAGCCCGCAGGCCGCCGTAGCCACCGCCGCGGCAAGCAAGAATACAGTCCATCGTTTCATCTCTGTCCCTCCCGGATCCATTGATTTTTTCATTATTTTAGCGCGCCTTTCGGGAAATTGCAAGCGTACGAGGGGGATAGTTCTCATATTTTCATTGCCTTTTTGCCGCGGGGGTGGTATAATGATGGGGAAAAAGCAAACACGGAGGACATTATGGCTGAAAAAAAGAGCAAGGGCCAGCAACTTCAAAAGGAGCTTGCCTATAAGAAGAAAAACTACTACGAAACCGCGGACAAGGCGGAGAAAAAGGCGATCTTCGACTACGCCAAGGGCTACATGGCGTTCCTCGACGCCGCCAAGACCGAGCGCGAGGCTTGCGACTACGCCGTAAAGGCCGCGCAGGAGAAGGGCTTCACCGAGTACAAATTCGGCGATAAACTCTGTGCGGGCGACAAAAAGTACTTTGTCAACCGCGGCAAGTCTGTGGTCGTGTTCCGCGTGGGCGCCAAGAATTTGGAGGAGGACGGCATCCGCATCATCGCCTCCCACATCGACGCCCCCCGCATCGACATCAAGCAGAACCCGCTCTATGAGGACAGCGGCATGGCGTTTTTGAAAACGCACTACTACGGCGGCATCAAAAAGTACCAGTGGACGGCCATCCCGCTCGCCCTGCACGGCGTCATCGTCAAGAAGGACGGCACGAAGGTGGAGATCCGCGTCGGCGAAAACGCCAAGGACCCCGTGTTCTACATCAACGACCTTCTCCCGCACCTCGGGCAGGAGCAGATGAGCGGCCACGCCAATAAAATCATCGACGGCGAACAGCTCAACGTGCTCGTGGGCGGAATGCCCTATGACGATGAGGACGTCTCGGAGAAGATCAAACTCAACGTCCTTTCCGAACTCTACAGGGCGTACGGCGTCACGGAGGAGGACTTCCTCTCCGCCGAACTCTCCGCCGTCCCCGCCTATACTGCGCGCGACGTCGGCTTCGACCGTGCCCTCATCGGCGCGTACGGCCATGACGACAGGGTGTGCGCCTATCCCGCCCTCACGGCCGTTCTCGATAACGAGACCGACCACACCGTGCTTGCCATGCTCGTCGATAAGGAGGAGATCGGCAGCGAGGGCACCACGGGCATCCAATGCAAGGTGTATGAGGATCTCATGGAGGAAATTTCCGTCACCATGGGGGCGAATTTCCGCAAGGTGCGCTTTGCCTCCAAGTGCCTCTCGTCCGACGTGACGGCGGCGTACGACCCCAACTTCGCGGGCGTGTACGAGAAGATGAACAGCGCCATTTTGTCCTGCGGGACAGCGATGTGCAAGTTCACGGGCGCGCGCGGCAAGAGCGGCAGCAACGATGCGAACGCCGAATTTGTGGGCGAGGTGCGCAAGATGTTTGCGGAGGGCGGCGTCGTGTGGCAGACGGCCGAACTCGGCAAGGTGGACGTGGGCGGCGGCGGCACGGTCGCCAAGTTTGTCGCCCAGCTCAACATCGACACGGTGGACTTGGGCGTGCCCGTCATCTCCATGCACTCCCCGTGGGAAGTCGTCTCCAAGGCCGACCTGTACAGCAACTATAAGGCATTTTTGGCCTTTATGAAGTAAGCAAGCCGCTTGACGGTTTGGCTTTTATAAAGTAAAAAGATAGTAATCAACATATGGAATGCGCCTCGCCCCATTTTATGGGGCGAGGCGCAAATCTATCGCGCCGCCGAACTACCGTACGGCGGCAGGGATAACCGCATCGCCGCCCTTGCTGTAAATCATGTGCCTTAGGCGGAATTCACTTCCGCCGTGGGCGACTCAATTTGCCGCATACTTGCGGCTTAATGTTGAGATAAGCGAAGATTGAGATAGGGTTGATATCCCATACGCGTTACATTCTTCGCAAAAAATATTTTTCGCAGAAAAAGATTTTTTGCGAAATAAAAAAACTGTGAGTGCTTTTTTTGTTGACACCCACCGAAGCGGTAGCGTAGCAGGTACCTCCCACAAAGCTACCTCATGGCACACGCATGGCACCGTTTAGTGCTGCTGTATCCCTACCCTGACACGGTTCGCGGGCATACGTTGCATGAGACCTTGTGATCAACGATCCTTACTGCGCGCGGCCTTCCATGGATGGCACCGAGAAAAGCGTTCGGCTCTGCTATAGCGGATTGCAGATACAGGGCACCGCTAACTCCCCGCCTATCACAGCATAGATAGTATAACCGAAACACGCAAAATTTGCAAGCATTTTTTGTCTTTGCAGAAGATTTCCTCGCCCGTTTCTTTTTTGTTCCGCTCCCCGCGCGTCATTCTGAGCGTAGCGCCTCGCGGCTCCCCGTCTCCGCGTCATTCTGAGCGTAGCGAAGAATCCCGAAGTACGAAGTCCATTCCCCCCTCATACCGAGTTAGCGCCCCGCGGCATTCGCCGCGGGGCGCTAACGAGCGTATCTTCCCATAAGATACACTCCTCCCTTCGGTCGTCGGTATGAGGACGGGGAAAAATATCATTCCGCTCTCCTCATACCGTCTGCGGCTCCACCCCCTCCCCATACCGCCCCGCGGCTCCTCATCCCCCTCATACCGCCCCGCGGCGGCTCCTCATCCCCCTCATACACTCATTGCCGCCCGTCCGCAGAAGCGGACGGGCGGCAATGAGTGTATCTTTTTCTTTCTCCCTACGCCTCGTCGAATGCGGCGAGAAGGGCGAGTTGCTGTTTGGCAAGTTCGCGGGTCTGCGGTTTCAACGCGCGGAAGAGGCGCACGAGTTCCCGCTCCGCATCGGTTAGAGCATAGGGGAGGGGCGCCTGTTCTCTGCCCGCGAGGTAGTCGAGCGTGCACTCGAAGTAGTCCGCATACGCAATGAGGCTGTACAAATTGGGGTCGTGAGAGCGTTCATACGCCGCTACCGTTGTCTGCCCGATGTTGAGGGCTTTTGCAAGTTGCGTCTGCGTTAAACCGTTTTCCACGCGCAACATTTTCAGTCGTTCGTTGACCGTCATGCTTTCCATACTTTTATTTTAGCAATATCGTGCTAAAATTTATTGACAAAGTATGAACAAATTGCTAAAATAAAGTCGGTTAGCACGAACGTGCTAAATCGAGGAGGAAAAAATCAAAATGTCGTTGATAAAATGCCCCGAATGCGGGCACGAAATATCAGACAAAGCAAAAATGTGTCCGCACTGCGGGTACGAATTGCCCGCCCCGTCCCAAAATGTCTCTGCACCGCAGACGGAAACAGAGGCGGAGTTCTTCGACGAACTTGCTCCCGCTACCGTCCAACAGGCAAAAAAAGTCCCGAAAGTTCCTGTAGCGGCTTCGTCCGCGAAGGCGGGCTCATCTACCGATAATAAAAGCAAAAAACCCACTGTCGCTGCCTATATTAGCGAGCTGAGTTCCGCGTGGAAAAAAGAACGCCGCGGAGAATATATTTTCGGCTTAATCATATACATTTTGTCATTTGTAGGATTTGCGCTCGCTTTGGGCTTTGGAATTGAATGGGCGGTAAAGGTAGGCGGAAGATGGATCTTTAATTTTCATCTTGAAGATGACAATTTGATTTATTATGCAAGTGATTTGGAAAAAACACGCAACACGGTGGCGATTGTCGTATCGTGTAGCATTGTGTCGCTATTTTCATGGTTGTTCGATGACTTTTGGGAACCGTATCGGTTAAAGGCGTGGGCAAAACGCAAAGGAATTGACCTGAAAGCGGAGGTGCGCGCTCTCATACAAACAATGGAAAACGATGATAAAGAACACGCGATACAAACAGTCGTATATCTCTCTGAGGGCCACGTTGCGGCACTATTACTTGCGATTGCATATGACCGCAGCCCGTTGGGATATATGATCGTGGAAATCATTCGTGAAAGTTTGGATTTTGTCTCAACGATAATGGTCATATGCGCTCTGCAAATCTTTATGCGCAATAATATGAACGCGGCTATTTTGCAGACCATTTTGCCTATTCCGGTGGGAGCGATCGTTCTTTGTGTATTCGCCGTGCTATTTGGCCTTCTCGATCCTATTTTGCGGAAAGTCGTAAAAAAAGTCGTAAGAGGATATTACCCCACCTTGAAGGCATCTTCTACAAGCGCCCCGAAATCGTAATTAAATTATTCGCCCTCCCCGAACGGGGAGGGCGCTTCCGTGTTTGCCTCCCCCGAGGGGTCACTCTTCCCCCGTTCTCCGCGTCATTCTGAACCGCCGCCCGAGCGCAACGCGCTCGGGCGGCGGTGAAGAATCCCGAAGTACGAAGCCCGAAAGCCCTCTCCGTGGGAGGGGGGACACAGGGGGGAGGGGCACACAAACCTTGCCCCCTCCGCGGGAGGGAGACACAGTGGGAGGGCACCTCATACCGAGGCGTAGCCGAGTGTATCTTAAAAGATTCTCTCGCCCTGCGCCCGACGCGCGAAGCGCGTCGGGCGCAGGGCTCGGAATGAGGTAGGGGCGGCTCAGTATGAGGGCGCAAAATTCCCCAAACTCCGCAAAATCGCGTTGCGCCCCGGCAAACGTTTGTCAAACATTTGTCATTCCCCCCGAAACGTGATACAATAAATGCGTAAACGCATGGAAACCTTCAAATTCGGGCTGAAATATTGGAAGAAGTACGTCCCCCTGTCGCTCCTCTCCAAGGCGTTCAGCCTCATTGCCATCTTGTGCGATCTCGCATTGCCGCTCATCGACGCCGCGATCATCGATCAGCTCTTCGCGTACGACCCCGCCGCCCCCACGGGCGGGGCGCTTTCCTTTTTGTATTCGGGCGCGCTCGGCGCGCCGCAGTCTTGGCAACTTTTCGTCAGCCTCGCCCTCATCTTCATCGGCGTTTTCCTCACCCGTATCCTCTTTTTGTACTGCAAAAACGTCACCTTCCAGTGGTGCGGGCTCCGCATGGAGTGCACCCTGCGCGATGAGACCTACGCCAAACTTCTGGAACTCGACGGCGAGACCATCTCCCGCTACAACATGGGGGAACTGCTCACCACGATGAACCGCGACACCATCATCTTCAAGGAGATGTACTCGCGCATCCTCATGAACCTCTTCGACTCGGTGGTGATGATCGCCCTCGCCGTCGCCGCCCTCGCGGCGTTCGATTGGAGGCTCCTCTTCGTGCCCCTCGCCATTACGCCGCTCTTCGTCGTCTGCCTCGTGAGGTACCTCTCGCGCTCCCGCAAACTCTTCCGCGCCATCCGTGCGGGCTATTCCGAACTCAACCTCACCGTGCAGGAGAACATCGACGCCGTGCGCATCGTGCGCTCGTTTGCCGCCGAGGAGACGGAAATCGGGAAATTCGACGAGAAAAACAGGCACATCTACGACCTCTCCACGGCGCAGGTGAAGCTCACTTCCAAGTACAACAGCATCTTTATGGGCTTTCAGCAGGCGGGGTACGTCGGCACGGTGGCGGTCGCCGTCATCCTCGTCCTTTCGGGGAACATCGCCCTCGGCGCGCTCACCGCGGCAACGACGTACGTCACCAAAATCATCTCACACATCACGCAGATCTCGCGCAGTTGCTTCATGATGCAGAACCAGCTCGTCTCGGGCGGGCGGCTCAAACACTTCTTGACGGAAGAAAGCGCCGTGCCCGATTGCCCCTCCGCGCTCGTCGCCTCAAAAGAGCCGCACATTCGCCTCGAGAACGTCAGCCTCACCCTCGGCGAGAAGCAGATCTTGAAGAACATCTCCCTCGACGTGCCCTACGGCAAAAAGGTGGGGGTGATGGGGGGCACGGGGAGCGGAAAATC
>CANRFK010000042.1 GCA_947629875.1 uncultured Clostridia bacterium | reverse complement strand
AGGAGGAATAAATGGCTCTGTTTGCATCACTTTCCGAGCGTCTCAACCACATATTCTCCAAACTCACCAAGCGCGGGCGGCTCACCGAACTTGAGATCCGCCAAGCCATGCGCGAGGTGCGCATCGCCCTTTTGGAGGCCGACGTCAACATCAAGGTCGCCAAGGATTTCATCGCCGAGGTCTCCGAGAAGGCGGTGGGGCAGAAGGTGCTCGAAAGCCTCAACCCCGCCCAACAGGTCATCAAGATCGTCAACGAAGAGCTGATTGCCCTGATGGGGTCGGGAAATGCCAAGCTCGAAGTCGCCCCCAAGCCGCCGACCGTCATCATGATGTGCGGGCTTCAGGGCGCGGGCAAGACGACCATGTGCGCCAAACTCGCCGTGCAACTCAAAAAGCAGGGCAAGCGGCCGCTCCTCGTCGCGTGCGATATCTACCGCCCCGCCGCCATCGACCAGCTCAAAGTCGTGGGCGGAAAGGCGGGCGCGGAAGTCTTTGAAAAGGGCACCCAAAACCCCGTCAAGACGGCGCGGCAGGCCGTCGACTATGCCCGTAAGATGGGCTTCGATACCGTCGTCATCGATACCGCGGGGCGCTTCCACATCGATGAAAAGCTCATGGAAGAGCTCGAAAACATCAAAAAAGAAGTGGACGTGCACGAAATTCTGCTCACCGTCGACGCCATGACGGGGCAGGACGCCGTGAACGTCGCCGAGACGTTCAACTCCCGCCTCAATGTGACGGGCGTCATCCTCACCAAACTCGACGGCGATACCCGCGGCGGCGCGTGCCTCTCCATCAAGGCGGTGACGGGCAAGCCCATCAAGTTCATCGGCGTGGGCGAGAAGATCACCGATTTGGAGCCCTTCTATCCCGACCGTATGGCGTCGAGAATTTTGGGAATGGGGGACGTTTTATCGCTCATCGAGAAGGCGCAGGAGGCCGTCTCCGAGAAGGAGATGAAGGAGATGGAGCGCAAGATGCGCGAAAATTCCTTCACCCTCACCGACTATCTGACGCAGTTCGAGGCCTTGAAGAAGATGGGCGGCGCGAACGCGCTCGTCGGAATGCTCCCCGGGGCGGGAAAGCTCAAACTCAAGGACGGCGATATCGATGAAAAGCGCATCGAGCGGATGCGCGCCATCATCCTCTCCATGACGCCCAAGGAGCGGGACAACCCGCAGATCATCGGCTCCTCCCGGAAACGCCGCATCGCGCTCGGCTCGGGCACGACGGTGCAGGAGATCAACCAGCTGTTGAAGCAGTACGATCAGACCAAAGTTCTCATGAAACAGATGAAGAACGGCAAGCGCAGGTTGCCTTTCGGTTAAAACAGTGGAATGGGGGCGGGAAATCCCAAACGAAGTGTGTAACGAAAACCGTAAATGCGGTTTCAGATAAAAAAGAAAAAACAATTTTGGAGGATAAAAACCATGGTAAAAATGAGGCTTGTGAGAATGGGCGACAAGAAGTCCCCCGTCTACCGCATCGTGGTCGTGGACGCGCGCAAGGCGGCGACCGGCGAGTACATCGAGAAGATCGGCTTTTACGATCCCAAGTCCACGCCCGTGACCCTCACGGTGGATGCGGACAAGGCGAAGGATTGGCTCGCAAAGGGCGTTCAACCCACCGAGACGGTGAAAAATCTCCTCGTGCATGCGGGCGTCATCGAGAAGAGCGAGAAGCTCTCTCCCGCCAAGACCAAGGGCAAGAAATCGAAGAAGTAAGGCGCGCGCCCTTCCTCTTTTTCAAACGCACCGTAAATTTTGGAGGAAATCATGCTGGAACTCATCAAGTACATTGTAAATCAGTTCGCCGAGGACAAGGAACATATCGGTTACGAAGTCGAGGAGACGGAGGATAGTATCAACGTCACCGTGCTCCTCTCCGATTCGGATATGGGAAAGGTCATCGGCAAGCAGGGGAAGATCGCAAAGGCTCTGCGCACCCTTGTCCGCGCCGCCACCCCGAAGGACAGCAAGAAGTACAACGTGGAGATCAAGGAGCGCGAAGCGGAATAACTTCCCGTTTTGCAACAATTACAACACCTGCGCCCTGCGGCAGATGCCGCGGGGCGCATTCTCTGTAAAAACGCCACCCATATCACAAATTTTCATTTCGATGAAACGGCTTTTCCGAAAACGATTGCGTTTGCGGCCATCTTATGATATAATCACCATGCGGAGCGGGAGCGCTTCGCAAATACTCGAAGAAGGAGAGAATATGAGACGGAAGATCGCGACAATTTTGGCGGCGGTGTTTTTTGCGACGGCTTCCCTGACGGCGCTCTGTGCGTGCGGCGGCAAATCTTCGGGGGGGGGTAGCGGATCCCATACGCACGATTACGGAGAATGGCAGGTAACGAAGCCCGCATCCTGCACGGAGGACGGCGAACGGCAGCGCGAATGCACGGCGTGCGACGACGTCGAGAAGCAAACCATCGACAAACTCGGGCATGAATTTGTGACATACATCTCCGACGGCAATGCGACGTGCACGGAGGACGGCACGGAGACGGCAAAATGCACGCGCTGCGAAGCGCACGATACCCGTACCGTCAAAGGCAGCAAGCTCGGGCATGAGTTCGGGAAATATATGTCCGACGACAATGCGACGTGCACGGAGGACGGCACGGAGACGGCGCGATGTGTGCATGCGGGCTGTACGGAGGAGGATACCCGTACCGCCAAAGATAGCAAACTCGGGCACAGTTACGATAGGGAGCACTACGCCGCGGATGAAACGGGACACTTCTATGCCTGCTCCCGCTGCGGCGTCCAAGAAGGGGGAACCTTGGTCGGGCACACGATCGTGAACGACTACGAGTGTTCCGTCTGTCATTGGCATACGGACGGCACGACTTCGCTCCAATATATCGAAAACGACGACGGCGGCTACACCGTGACGGGGGTGAGCAATCAGTCCCTCACCAAAGTAGTCATTCCCGATACGCACAACGGCAAACCCGTCACCGCGATCGCCCAGAATGCCTTCCGTGAAAGTAGCGAAGCCCACGAGAGCGTGCTTCAAGAGGTCGTGATCGGCAAGAACATCAAGAGCATCGGCTACTGCGCGTTCGGATATATCACCGCGCTCCAGAGCGTGACCATCCCCGGCAATGTGACTTCGGTCGCCGACTATGCCTTTTACGGCTGCACGGGCGTGGAGACGGTGACGATCGAGGGCGGTTCGGTGTCGCTTGGGCAGTATGTGTTTCAAAATTGTACACAGCTGAAAACGCTCACGATTGGCGAAGGGGAAATCAAGATCGGGCAGGAATGCTTCATCTTCAGCCCCGCCCTCACCGATGTCACCATCGGCGGCGGCAAGGTCACGATCGGGAAGTGGGCGTTCGACGAGTGCCCGAAACTGAAAACCGTCACGATCGGCGACGGAGAGATCGATATTGCGTACGGAGCGTTTATCAAATGCGCGGCTCTTTCCGAACTGCAATTCGAGGGCGGCTCCGTCACGATCGGAGAGTGGGCGTTCCAGCAATGCGGATTTGAAGCGCTTCACCTCGGCGACGGCAATTTCAATATCATGCAGGGCGGCTTCTACGGATGCGCGTCCCTCACCGATGTCGTGTTCGGCGATGGGGATATTACCATCGGAGATTATACCTTCCAAGGCTGTACGAAGCTGAAAACCATTACGATCGGCAACGGAGATGTCGTATTGGGGACGAATATCGATTGGGACTGCCAATCCCTCACCGACATCGTCATCGGCGACGGCAATGTGAAATTCGGCAACTCCGCGCTCTATTTAAGCCCGCAGCTGACTGATCTTACGGTGGGCAACGGGGATCTCGTCTTTGAGGCGTATGCCGTAAATTCCTGCCCCAACCTTGAAAGGGTTACGCTCGGCAATGGAGCCATCACATTCGGCAACTATGTCTTCTACGGCTGCTCCGAACTTACGAACCTCAACTTCGGCAACAACATTACCGACATCGGCGACGACCCGTTTGGCGGTTGCCCCGCGCTTCAATACAATAAAAAGGACGGCGTGAAGTATCTCGGCAACACGGAGCACCCCTACACCGTGCTCGTGGGTGCGGAGAATACGAATATCGCATCCGTCACGATGAGCGCGGATACGAAGTTCGTGCAGGAATATGCGTTCAGCGGATGCCAAAATCTTGCGAGCGTGACCTTCGGCGAACACTTGAAGAAGATCTGCTATCGGGCGTTCGAGGATTGCGTCTTGCTCCAAAGCACCGTTTTTCACAACGATTTACAGGAGATCGAGCACAATGCGTTCGACGGCTGCAAGGCGCTTAAAACGGTGACCTTCGGAAGCGGCATCCAAAGAATCGACGAATATGCCTTTGACGGGTGTAACGCCATTCAAACGGTGAGCATTCCCTCGCTTGCGGGGTGGCTTGCCATCGAATTTGCGTCGGGACAATTCATTGCGGGCACCAATCCGCTCTCCGCACCCAATGCGACGCTCGTGGCGGGCGGATATTCCGTGGAGGGCGCCGTCGAGATCCCCGAGGGCGTCACGGAGCTTAAACCGCTCGCCTTTGCGGGCTATGCAAAGATCACTTCCCTCAAGATCGGGAAGGATGTGGAAACGATCGGCGCGGGGGCGCTCATGAACTGCAAAAACGTGACCGAGCTCACCGTGGCGGCGGGGAACCAAACGTTTGCCGCGCAGCATAACTGCGTATACGATAAGACGGCGATGTCCGTTGCCCTCGGCTGCCCCGCAACGCAAATTCCCGACGGCATAAAAATTATTCCCGCCAACGTGTTCCGCGACATTCCGCTGCCCGCGACGTTCGTCATTCCCGACAGCGTGGAGGAGATCGGGGAGAGCGCCTTCAAAAGCTGCGGGACGTTCACAAATCTCACCCTCGGTACAGGGCTGAAAACGATTGGCGCGTCGGCGTTTTTCGGCGCGACGGCTGCGTACAACGTTCCCGTCACCTACCACATCAGAGACCTTGCGAAGTGGTGCGGGGTGGACTTTGCGGACGAAAGCGCCAATCCGCTCCGTTGGGAGGCGGCGAGCATCTACGCCGCGCCGCATGAGGGCGAAGAGGAGGCGGCGATCACCAACGGCGGAGCCGTCCTCACCATTCCCGAGGGCGTGAAGGAGATCAAACAATATGCGTTCTGGAACATCTCGCCGCAGACGCTGCACCTTCCCTCGACCGTGACGAAGATCGACCCCACGGCGTTCGGCATGAACTGCAATCTCTCCCACTACGAAGTGGCGGCGGGGAATGAGATCTACGAAGTGCAGGCTTGCGGCGTCGTGGAAATTGCGACAAAGACGCTCGTTCTCGGCACGGTGCCGCACGAAGGCACCATCGGCGAGGGCATCGAGAAAATCGGCGACTACGCTTTCTCGGGAAAGATCTTCACCAATGTTTCCATCGCCTCGAGCGTCAAAGAGATCGGCGCGCACGCGTTTGAAGCGTGCAGGATCCGGAGCCTCACGCTCGGCGAGAATGTGGAGAGGATCGGCGATTGGGCGTTTGCAAAGAACAAATCGGGCGAAACGGGCATCGGGACGGTCGTCATCCCCGGGAAGGTCACCTATATCGGGGATTACGCGTTTTATCAGAGCGGCGTTACCGAACTTACGCTCGGAGAAAAGGTGCAGCACATCGGGAAAAGCGCCTTTGACTTCGAAAATCAGCTTACAAGCGTGACCATTCCCGCGAGTGTGACGGAGCTCGGGGAAAACGCGTTTTTTGGCAATCCGTTGATCGAAGCGACCTTCGCCGATACAAATTGGACGGTGACAGCTTCCAACGGAAACGACGTTACGCCGGACTTTTCCAACAAATCGGCAGTTGCCGCCGCCCTGAAAGAAGCGGGCAATGTTTGGACGAAAAACGCATAATGGGGTAGAAAAAATCCCGCCGCGGTGAGACCGCGGCGGGATTTTTTCATGGAATGTTATACGATATAGGCGGGGTCGGGAGCGGCGCCGTCGAGCGCCTTCTTCTGCTCTGCATAGCCGGGCTTGCCGAGGAGGGCGAAGGTCGCCTTCTTGCCCGCCTCCACGCCGGGCTGGTTGAAGGTATCGATGTTCAGCATCGCGCCCGCGTATGCCGTCTGCAACTCAAAGTAATAGAGAAGTTCGCCGAGCGTGAACGCATTGATCTCGGGTACGTTCACGGTGTAGTTGAGCCTGCCCGCCTTGGTGAGCGCAAACGCCGTGGCCTTGTTCTCGGCCTGGATGAGTTCCTCCATGGTATGCCCGCCGAGGAAGGCGACGTCGGGGATATCCTCGCACCCGTGCGGGATGGGGGACTTCTCCTTATAACTGCCCACCGAGAGGAAGGTGACCACCTTGTCGAAGGGGCCCTCGGTGTAGAGCTGCACCTGCGAGTGCTGGTCGGTGACGCCGAGCGATTTTACGGGCGTCTGCCCTTCATTGCAGGGCTGGCCGTCGAGGTGAACGTTCTTGCCGAGGCTCTCCGCCCACAGCTGGGCGTACCAGTCGGCGAGGTACTTCAAATTGTCGGAGTAGGGCATCATGACGCCGATGTTCTTGCCGCTCTTCATGGCGATAAATTGCAGGGTCGCCGAGATGAGGGCGGGGTTCTTCTTCAAATCGGGCGTCTTGCACAGCTTATCCATGTACGCCGCGCCCTTCAAGAGCAGTTTGATGTCGATGCCCAAAACCGCCGCGGGCAACAGCCCCACGGGGGAGAGTTCGGAGAACCGCCCGCCCACGCCGTCGCCGAGGACGAAGGACTTCACGCCGCCCAGTTCCTTGGAAATTTTGACGAGGTTGCCGCGCGAGGCGTCCGTCGTAAACACGACGTGATCCTTCACGTTTTCGCCCGCCTTTTGGAGAAGGTCGGCGATGATGAGGTACTGCGTCATCGTCTCGCTCGTGGCGCCCGACTTCGAGATGACGTTGAAGCAGGTCTTCTTCACGTCGATGACGTCCAAAAGTTCCTTCATGCGGACGGGGTCGACGTTATCTTCCACATAGAACTTGGGGCCTTTGCGCTTACTCTTGGGCAGGTCATTGTAGTGCAGGTGGCAGAGGGCGTTGAACGCCATGATGGGGCCGAGCGCCGAGCCGCCGATGCCGAGCACGACGAAGTACTCGAACTTTCTGCGGATGTCCTTCGCCGTTGCGAGAATGTCGGCGACGATCTCTGTTTGGTTGTAGGGGAGTTCCGTCCAGCCCATGAAGAGTTCGTCCTTGCCGCGGTTTTCGCTCACATAGCCGTGCGCCGCGCGGGCGAGTTGTTTGTGTGCCTCGAGCGTCTTTTTCGAGATGCCGTTTTTGCCGAGGTATTTATCGGTCATGTTGGTGTAGTCCACCGTGATGCGCAAGCTCTTGCGCAGTTCTTCTGTCAGTTTCATACGTTTTCCTCCTGATTTCATTCAATCGGAATTATAGCACACTTGCGTCGGGAATACAAGCAGGGGAGGGAAAATTTCGTCCCGTTCATGCGGATTTTTTGCGCCGCGGCAAAAATTTTTTGAGGAGGGCGCGGAAATCGAACAACTTGAAAATGGTGAGGAGAAGCACCTCCGCGAGCATGACGGCCGTCATGGTGAGCAGCACCGCGGGGACGTAGCTCATGTAGGTCATGAGGAGATTTCGAAGGAGCATGCCGAGGACGGCGACGGGGACGAGCACGAGGGCGAGCTTTCCGAAGTAGGCGGCGGAGCGCAGTTTGCCCGTCTTTTTGCGGAGGAGGGCGAGCGAACAGGCGGCGGTGATGAGGTGATCGAGGGCGGTGCCCACGAGGAGGGCATGGCTCCCGATAAAGGGCGGCAGCAGCCACACCGACAGGAGCATCACGCACGACCCCGCAAGAAAGATGAGGAGGGTCTGCTTCTCGCACCCCAGCGAGTTGAGCATGCTCGTCGAGATCATGGCAAGACCCATGGGCAGGAGAATGAGGGAACTCGCCGCGATCATGGTGCCGCTCTCCGCATTGGAGAAGAGGAAGATGCCCACGTCCTTGCCCACGGCGAGGAAGAGGGGAATGAGCGCGCCCGCGATGAGAAGCGCCGTGTTGAGCGCCCTTTCCACGAGGGCGTTGAGTTTCCCCGTCTCTTTTTTATAGAAGCATTCGGAGAGCTCGGGCACGAGCACGAGGGCGATGGGACTTAAAAGCGAACAGGGCATGGCGATGACGGGCATCACCATGCCGTAGACGACGCCGTATTCGCTCATCGCCTGTGCGGCGGTGTAGCCGGCGGAGGTCATCACGAGGGGGAAGAGCACCGAGATAAAGGAGCCCAAAAGGGAGGACGAGGTGCGCATCGCCGAAATGGGGAGCGAGGCGCGGAGGAGGGGCTTTATTTCCCCTCGCGGAGAGGAGAGCCTTCCGCCCCGCGCAAAGAAGCAGACGGCGGCGATCGCAAAGGAACAGAGATACGAGGAGAGCAGGGCAATGGCGGCCTTGTTGGGGTCGGCGGCGCCGCCGCGGAGCACCACGAGGAGAAGGATGCCGAGGCCGATCATCACGATCTCCTCGACAAGTTCGATGACGGAGTAGGCGAAAAAGCGCTTGTTCCCCCAAAAATTGCCGCGGATGATGGCATATACAGAGGTAAACGAGAGCCCGAAGAGGAGAATGTAGAAGACGTCCGCACAGCGGGGATCGGAGAAGATGCGCGAGAAGGGGGTGCGGAGGAGGTATAAGAGCACGGTGATGGGCACGGAGAAGCAGAGGGCGATGAGCATGGCGGCGGAAGTCGCGGCGTGTTCGCCCCTTTTATACCCCCGCGCGCGGTGCTTGGAGATGATGCGGGAGAGCGTGATGGGCAGGCCCGACGAGGAGATGGTCAGAAAGACGGCGAACACGGTGAGCGCCACCTGATACACGCCGAGCATCTCGGGCCCCAGCGTGCGCGAGAGCACGATGCGGTACACAAAGCCGAGGGCGTGCTCCAAAAGGGTGAAAACGGTGACGACGAAGGTCGTGCGGTACAAGTTCATGGCATATTTTATTCGTATTTATCACCCGAATATGAGGCGGCGCATATATTGCCGTGTGAAACTTTGTATGGTTGCACCCCGCTGTTACAGGGTCAAGGAGGGGCAGAAGCTTATGGAGATCGCCGCCGCATTCGGCGTGCCGCCGCGGCTCCTCGCCGCCGTGAATGGGCTTGAGGGCGAGCCCGAGGCGGGGCAGGTGCTCCTTCTTCCCGCCGCAGGGAATGTGTACACCGTGCGGGGCGGGGAGAGCAAGTCGCTCCTCTGCGGCTCTCCCGCGCGGTTTTTCGAGAAAAACCGAACGCACTGCCTCTACCCCGGGCAGCGGGTGCTCCTCGGGTAGCAGGAAAAAGCCGCCCCGCATACAATGGGGTAGAGTTGATTTCAATTCTACACGGAGGTAACAAATGTCATTTTTTTCCAATTTCTCATCCGATCACTGCCCCGGCACGATCACGGGAAATCCTTTGAACGGCCTTTGCGAGAAGGTGTGCATTCAGGCGGAAAAGATCTTTGATGCGGGCATCATCCAGACCCGTCTCGAAAATTACGCCGCCGCGATAACTGACCCCGTTCCCGCCAACCCTACATATCCGCTCACCTTTGTGAGCGCGCGCTCCACTTCCTCCACGGGCACGGTCACAAATCTCACCGTCGACCGTCAGGCGGAGGGCTGCTGCGCCCGCGTGCAGGCAACGGTCACCATCCCCATCGAGGTGGTGTATGTGGATGCAAACGGCGTGGACGGCGTCGCCACGAGTTCCATCGTGCTCACCGAGGACGTCCTCATGTACGTACCGCCCGCATCCGTCAT
>CANRFK010000041.1 GCA_947629875.1 uncultured Clostridia bacterium | reverse complement strand
GTTCGTCCCCGCGCAGGGTAAAATTTCCTACGCAAGTTTCTCCTTTGCGCCCGTGAACATCCTCAAAGTGACGGACGAGGAGGGGACGCCCGTCCGCTTCGGCATCATGCCCGCCTACCTCACCGTGCCGCAGACGAAGGGGGAGCTGGAAGTTCTCTACGCCTACTCCCCGCCCGTGAAGGAACTGGGCGACGAGACGGCGTTTTCCGATCACATCTCCGCGCGGCTTTTGGCCTTCGGCGTTGCGAGCGAGTTCTGCATCACCAATCGCCAGTTCTCCGAGGGCGCGATGTGGGGCAGGAAGTACCGCGACGCCCTGCGCGCGGCGGGCATCTACCGCAGAACGCTCTCCGTCCGTTCACGGAGGTGGATATGATCTACGACAAGGACTATTCTCCCCCGCGCCGCGTGCGCAGCACGATCTCTCTGCCGCATTCCCGCCTTCGGGCGGGCAATGCGGTGCGGGACGTCTATCTTCTGCACATGCGGCCGACGGAGAGCGGGTTTGTGTGCGCCGAGGGGCTCTCGCCCATCAAGATGCCCTTCACCGATATCCCCTTCAAACTGTACGTCTTGGAGCACGACGTGATCTCCGCCAACCACGTGCCCAGCCGAAACATCGATGGCCTGTACGCCGTGTTTTCGGGCAAGAACTTTTACAGCGTGCCGGCGGTATCCCTGCCGAACTGCATCTTCACCGTGAACATGAAGCCCACCGACGTCTCCAAGACGACGTGGAACATCATGTTCCCCGACGTGACGTATTACAGCATGGGTCTCAACGGGCAGATGATGAATTACAGCCAGAACGTGGGCGGGCTGTACGGCTTGCAGTATGCGGGACGGTTCTTCGTGATGCAGAAGGACAGGATCATCTACACGATGGCCTATTCCGTTGCCAACTGGAACGTTACGACCAACACCGACGTACAGAAGACGGGCGTAATGTACGTGCCGCCCAAATACGGGGAACTCGTGACGGCGATCGTGTACCGCGACGAAGCGTACTTTTTTGCGGAGCACGGCGTATTGAAGTTGAAGATGGGGGGCAAGGTGCTCAACACCAAGACGATGATGTATCCGCACAACTGCGGCGTGATCTTAAAGGACTCCTGCCAGATCGTGGACGACAAGATCTACTTTCTCACCACCATGGGGCTGTGGCGGTTCGACGGCAGCCGCTTCGAGCGCGTCGCTTCGCCCTGTCTCGACCTCGCCGATTTTTCCGCGGGGGTGGAGACGGGCATGATGTACGGGCAGTACTACGCGCACGTCGCCCTCCGCGACGGCAACCGCCGCATCGTCGTGTACGACCCCTACTTCGACCGCGACAGGTTTCTCCGAGAGGAGGTCGTCTCCTTCGGCGCGAAGTACAAGGGGTATGTCATCCGCAACGATCTCATCTATGAGATGACCGAGCGGGGACTCCCGCCGGACGGCGACCCGTGCTCCCTCTGCTGCACGTTTATGCTCGGCGACCGCCGCGAGCCCTGCACGGAATGGGTGCGCATCGAGGGAGAGGGGGAGTTCACCGTGGAAGCGAGCACGCCTTCGGGCGGCGCCGCCTTTGCAAAGGGCAGAGCAGGGGACAAACTCTATCTCTCCCGTGCCCTGCGCGGCGCAGACGTATCGCTGTGCATTTCCACCTTTACGGAGACTTTCCGCATCGCGGGCGTGACCATCGGCATCGGGGAGGATGAACAGTATGACGATTGACATCATCGACCTCACCGACCCCAAATACACCGACCTCTCGCCCGTGCAGCTCTCCATGGTGCGCACGGCGCAGGCGAAGAAGAATAAGCTCCTCGCCGCCGCCAAAGAGGAAAAGGACGAGATGTTCCAGATCCTCATCAGCAACCATTTTGCGCGCAGTACTTCCTACGATATGTACTGCAAACAGGTGGATAGCAAGGCGGAAACCGAGATCGAGGTCGTCCGCGAGGATCTCGTTCTGCAACTCGCGTACGAATCGCTGGGCTCCGAGGGGGACGAAAACGGCCCCTACCGCTATCCCCAGAACCCCAACTACAATCTCTCCTATTCCGAGCGCTTCCTCGTGGTGCGCAACTACTATATGGAGGCCACCGACGACCCCGCCGCCCGCTTGCAGGCGTACTCCATGGATACGCTCGCGCGCTCCTATCTGGGAGAATTCTACCAGACGCTGTACGATTTATTGGCGTCGTACTGCTGATTTCGCAAATTTCTTCCGATATAGAGCCCTGCGGGCGGCATACTGCGGGCAAAGAAATTATGCGAGGGGTTAATTTGTGCATCTCTCAACAATTCGCCCGCGGATAGTTCGTTCTCAAAGTCATTAAGCCGCAAGTATGCGGCAAATTGGGTGGAGCGGCGCACCATGCTCAACAGCCCTGTGGGCTGTGAGCGCGCCGCGACAGGAGCGCTGGCAGGCGCGACGGGCTTTGCGGCGGTACCTGCCGCCCAAAGCGCTGCCGCAAAAGCGTGGTTTTGCTCCGCGCAAAGCGCCGCCGTGCAGTTGCTCGGCGGCGCAATAGCCGCCTCCAACGAAGAAATAAGGGAATGGGGGCGGAAAATGGGGAGAAATTGGGCGCCGCCGCGGCAAAGCCGCGGCGGCGTTCTCTGTGTGAGGGAAGATACACTCGGTTGCCGCCCGTCCGCTTATGCGGACGGGCGGCAACCTCGGTATGAGGGGGTGGGAGTGCGCGCGGGGCGGTATGAGGGGGCAAAAATGAGGGACGAAGGGGCGAGGCGGTTTGAGGGGGGGGGTGGTATGAGGGGAGAAAAATGAGGGACGAAGGGGCGAGGCGGTTTGAGAGGTGGTATGAGGGGAGAAAAATGAGAAGAGCAGAGGGATGGGAACGCCCCACCTCAGTCGCCTGCGGCGACAGCTCCTCCTGAGGAGGCGCCAAGGGACGGGGCAATGTATAAAATGCGGGCGCGTTTCCCAAAGTATTAGCATGAAAAATCGCATCGGTGTCCGCATGAAAAGCATCGGCAGGATCCCCGCACAGCCTCTTGATGAGCGCGAGGCCTGCTTTCCGCCTGCGGACGGGAAAAAGAGCGAGGCCTGCTTTCCTCACCCCGACAGGGAGGCGATGAAACCGTGACGGGTCGCTCCAAAGAAAATTACAACCGCAACTACATCAACTATGTCAATTCCTTCGACCCGCCCACCCAACACTTCAAGACGTGCGGCAGAGCCTTCCTCGTCGGCGGCTTTATCTGCTGCATCGGGCAGTTTTTCCGCTTTATGCTCGAAATGGCGGGGCTCACGGGCGATATTCTCGCGGGGACCGTCTCCGCCATCCTCATCTTCCTCGGCACCTTTCTGACGGGGTTGGGCGTCTACGACCGCATCGGCAAAAACGCCGGCGCGGGGAGCATCGTCCCCATCACGGGGTTCGCCAACTCCGTCGCCTCGCCCGCCATCGAGTTTAAGACGGAGGGGTTCGTCTATGGCATGGCCGCGAAGATGTTCGTCGTGGCGGGACCCATCATCGTGTTCGGCGTCTCCGCAGGCGCCGCCGTCGGGCTCATCTACTGGCTCATCGCGCTGTGAGGGGCGGGCAAATTTCAACCAAATTATCGCAAATGGTTGCATACGGCGATTTTTTGTGGTACAATATAGAAAAAGAAAACAAAGGAGTATCTGATATGGCGAAAATTACGGCGGACACCCTCATTGCGGAGTGCCTCGAACTCAATCCCAATGCGGCGGAGATTTTGCTTTCCGCCGGAATGCACTGCTTCGGCTGCGCCCTCGCCCACGGCGAGACCATTGCGGAGGCCGTCGCCGTCCATGGCAAGGACCTCGACGAACTCTTGGCGAAGCTCAACGAAGGGGTGGAATAATTGCCGCGCGGTTGCGCGGGATATTTGTGAAAAATTTGGCGCGTCGCGGGGTTGCGGCGCGCTGATTTTTTTAGGGGGAACCCCCTCCCCCTTGGGAAGGGGGAGGGTATGAGGGTGGCGGGGCGGTGAGGGGGAAGTGTAATCAACCCCCACCCGACGCGGCGAAGCCGCGCCACCCGCCCCATTCAAAGGGGGCAGGCAAGGTTTTCCGCCCATCACGCCCGAGGAGGTATTAGGGGGAGGGAAAGATACACTCGCCCGCGCCCCGCGGCATAGCCGCGGGGCGCGGGCTCGGTATGAGGGCGGGGGTTACAGGGGATTGGACGGGCGGTGGGAGAGGCGGAATTCGACGGGGGAGAAGCCCGTTGCTATTTTGAAAAAGCGGGAAAAGTTGTGCGCGCTCTCGAAGTTGAGGTAGAGGGCGACCTGCGCGACGGTGTACTGCGTCTCCATGAGGAGACGCTCCGCCTCGGCGGTGCGCTGCGCCGAAATGTAGTGTTTCAGCGTGACGCCCTCCGTCTCGTGAAAGACGGCGGAGAGGTACTTTTCGTGGTAGCCGAGCTCCCTTGCTACGTCGCGGACGCGGATCTCGGAGAAGCGGTGGAAGGAGACGAAATTTTTGATCTTCTCGCACAACACTTTTTTGGGCGGGGCGCCCTCCTGCTCGCGCTCGCCGTGGCCGCGCGCGAGCTCGATGAGGATCTGCGTGGCGAGGTATTTTGAGCGCACGGAGCGGGGCGCTTCCGCCTCCGAGGCGAGGAGCATGGACGCCAAAACTTGCAATGTTTGTGCGTTTTCGTAATTCCCCTGCGGCGGGAGCGAGACGCTTGCGGGCAGGGCGGGGCAGTGGAAGTGCATCCAATAGAAGCGGCAGCGGCACTCCCTTGTGCCGTGCTGGAAGCGCGTGGGCGACATGATGAGATATTCCCCCGCGTGCACTGCGTATTCCCGATCCTCGTCGGCGATGAGAAGCTCGCCCTCGGTGACGATCATCATCTCGTACTCGTAGAGGCGGCGGGTGAGGTGCTTCCAGCCGCGTTCGGGCGAGATAAATTCGCCGAACCACAGCATGTCGATGGGAACTTGCAGATCGAAGTGCAACATCTTACTTTTTGATATCCTCGCATGGCGTATTGAGATTGTTTTTTGCGCCGTGTTTCTCTATAATGATGATAGCATAATTTTTCGGAAAAGACAAGAGCTGTATAAAAAAACCGAAAAAAAGGGGGAATTTTGCGAAAATGAAACATTTCATTCGGAAAAAAATCGTTGCGCCGACGGTTGCCGCCTTACTTTGCGTGCCCATCGCCTTGGGGACGCTCGCGGGCTGCGGCGGGGACGGCGGCTCCGACGGCCTGACCGACGCCGCGGACAGCGAGGCTGTCTCCTATACGGAGTTCGGCGCGGTGGCGAACACCGACGCGTATGCCGCAAATGCGCTCGACAAGGAAGTGACCTATCTCCTTTCGCTCGATGCGGACAGACTTTTGTACAACTTCCGCGACAATGCGGGGCTCTCCACCGAGGGGGCGACGCGGTATAACGCCGTCGGCTCGTGGGAAAATTCCCTCATCGCGGGACACACGATGGGACACTATCTCTCGGCGCTCTCGCAGGCCTACGCGAACGGCGGGACGGCTTCGGACAAGAAGGACAAGATCAAGACCAGACTCGACTACATCGTGGGCGTGCTGGATGAGTGCCAAGCCGAGAGCGGCGTGGACGGCAACAAGCGCAACGCGCAGGAGGGCTTCCTGTGGGGCGCGAACGCGACGAACCACACCAACGATGTGGAATTCCAATTCAACAATGTGGAACAGGGGCGCGCCGACATCGGGACGCAGGCGTGGGTGCCGTGGTACACCATGCACAAGATCCTCGCGGGGCTCATCGACGCGTACAGGCTTGCGGGCAGCGAGGAGGCGCTCACCGTTGCGAAAGGGCTCGGCGATTGGACGTATGACCGCGTGACGGGTTGGAGCGAGGCGACGAGAAAGAAGGTGCTCTCCATTGAATACGGCGGCATGAACGATTGCCTCTACAACCTCTATGCCATTACGGGCGAAGCGAAATATGCCGTTGCGGCGCACCAATTCGACGAGGATATCCCCACGCAGGGGAGTTTCGCGCAGAAGTCGATGGTCGAACTCATGATCGACGACGACACGAACAATTATCTCTTGGGGCAGCACGCCAACACGACCATTCCCAAAGTGATCGGCCTTCTCAACGGCTATATCCAAACGCAGGACAAGACGATCGCGGGGGTGACCGATACCGACGACGGCGCCAGAAATTCCAAGACCTCCGATTATCTTACGGTCGCCGAGAACTTCTGGACGCGCGTTGTGGAGCATTTGAGCTATGTGACGGGCGGCAACTCGGAGGATGAGCACTTCCGCGCCGACGACTCCCAGAACAAGTACCGCGACTACGACAACTGCGAGACGTGCAACACCTACAACATGTTGAAACTCTCGCGCATGCTGTTCTCCCTCACCAAGGACAAGAAATATCTCGACTACTACGAGAATACCTACATCAACGCCATCCTCTCGTCGCAGAACCCCGAGACGGGCATGACGATGTACTTCCAGCCCATGGCCTCGGGCTACTACAAGACGTACTCCACGCCCGATGAGAGCTTCTGGTGCTGCACGGGCAGCGGCATGGAGAGTATGTCCAAATTAAACGACAGCATCTACTACGCGGCGGGCAATGCGACCTACGTTGCGATGTACATGAGCTCGACGTACAAGACGGACGACGTCTCGCTGACGATGGCCGCCGACCTCGAAAATTCCGACAAAGTGACCATCAAGGTGGATGCGGGCAAGACCATTCTCCGCCTGCGCCGCCCCGACTGGACGACCAAGTTCGAGGTGAAACTCAACGGCAAGGCGCTGGACGTTGCGGGCAGCGAGGATTTCGCCGCCGTGCAGGTCTCCAAGGGTTCGGAAGTGGAGATCACCCTCGGCAAACAAATTACCATGCACAACCTGCCCGACGCGCAGAATGTGTATGCCTTCAAGTACGGCCCCTTCGTGCTCTCCGCCGAACTCGGCACGGAGAACATGGTGAGCGGCACGCACGGTTGGGCGGGCTCCATCGAGGTGCCCAACAAGCTGACGGGGCTTCAGGAGAGCTACAACGTGACGAACGGCTCGCTTGCAGACTTCAAACAAAACATCAACACCTACATGACGCGGGGCACGGACGGCAAGTTTACGCTTACGGGCATCGACGACGGCCCGCTCACCTATTCCATTCACTATAAACAGTACAAGCAGCGCTACTCGCTCTACTTCCGCTTTATCGGCACCGACGCGGCGCCCGAGGAGGACAGCGGCTATCAAGATACGACCGTCGACTCCATCCAGCCGGGACGCGGACAGTACGAGACGGCGGAGCGCATGGCCGACGCGGAGAACAGCGTGGGCGCCGATTCCGAGACCAGCCGCTATGCGAAGGCGGGGGGCTCCTTCTCCTACTACATGGGCGTGGATAAGAGCAAGCCCGCCGCCAACTACATCATGACGAGCTTCATGAAGGCGGACAACGGCAAGACCATCAAGATCTCCGTGGGAAGCACCGTGCTCTACACGGCGACCCTCAATTACACGGGCGCGGATGCCATGTACGAGGTGTATATCCACATTCCGCAGGAGATCGTAGAGGCGGCGGTCAAGAAAACCATCGATACGAAGGAGCTGGATTGCATCCTCATCAAGATCGAGAGCAATACGGCGGGGCAGACCTCCGCAAGGGTTGTGAGTGCGTTCAACATCATCACCCGCGAGCTCAAAAAGGGCGGCGTTGCCTACTTTGTGGACTGCGGCGACTATGACGTGCATACGGTCTCCGAAGGGGATGCGCTCGGGCTGTATAACTCCGTGACCGACCAAGCTTACGGCGCGGACGCGGGCACCGGCATGAACTGGGGCGTTGTGGACGACGCTACGGCGAATACTTGGCGCGGCGGCGTGCCCATTGAGGGGAGCGTTGCGACCAATTCGACGTGGGCGTATGAATACAACACGGGCGACGGGGTCGATAAGACGGTCTCCAACCGCTACACCAAGAACCAGTATGAGGAAGGTTGGGCGACGCTGAAACTCACCTATAAGTTCGATTTGCCTGACGGGAATTATACGGTGAAGATGTACTTTGCCGACCCGTGGGGATGCTCCAAGAATGCCGACGTCGCGGCGAACGGGACGACAAAACTCACCAACGCCGCCTGCGGGCAGGAAGTGAGCTTTACCGTGACAGTTTCGGGCGGCGTGCTGACGCTGGATATCACCAACCCCGTGAATGCGGCGGCGAACGATAAGTGCATCAATGTTGCGTATATCATCATCGCGCTTGCGTGATGATGAGAGGGGGGATTGGGCGCCGCGGCTTTTGCCGCGGCGCCTTTCCGTATGCAAGAGAGGTGGCGGGGATAGGAGGGGGAAAACCCACCCCCCTGCCCCCCTCCCGAGAGGGGGGGGGCGAGTAAGGGAGGCTCCCGAGGAGGGGGGTGAGAGAGAAAGGGGCACGAGAGGGGGGCGAGAGGAACCCCCTCACCCGCTGCGCGGGAGCTCCCCCAATAGGGGGAGCCAAGTGGTCGGACTGCGTTGGGGGAAGATACACTCACCTGCCGCCCGCCGACGCTGTGGCGTCGGCGGGCGGCCGGTTCGGTATGAGAAGAAGGGGGGTGGACGGTTCGGTATGAGGAGAAGAAAGGGCGAAATTCGTACAAAAGAAATGCGGTAGGGGACTTGCTTTTTTGCGGGGCAGGGACTATAATATATTCGCAAAAAGGAATATAAACAAAATGTCAATGGGATGAGACCCAATCGCCACCTAAAATGAGACAAACAACGTCATGGAATGGGCTTTGATATTGACAGACGGAACTCGATAATTAACAAAGAGATATCGAACAAGTAACCGTGCGGGCGGAACCCGACGATCAAAGATAGAGAGACAAACAACATCGCGGGGCGGGATTTGAACAATGACAGATGGGGCGCGGCATTCACGCGAAGGGTTATCAACGAATAACCGTGCGGGCGAAATCAAGCAATCAAAGATAGAGAGAGCAATAACCATGCGGGCGGAACCAAACAATCAAAAATAGAGAGACAAACAACGTTGCAAGGCGGGATTTGAACATTGACAGACGGGGCGCGGCATTCACGCGAAGGGTTATCAACGAATAACCGTGCGGGCGAAATCAAGCAATCAAAGTTAGAGAGCAATAACCGTGCGGGCGGAACCCGACAATCAAAAATAGAGAGACAAACAATGTCGCGGGCGGAACCCGACGATCAAAGATAGAGAGACAAACAACATCGCGGGGCGGAGCGTCCTGCGGGGAAATGAGGCAAATATGGAAAAACAATTGAGAAAAGAGAGCGATTCGGTTGGCGAACTTGCGCTGGACAGCGGCGCGTATTACGGCATCCAGACGCTCCGCGCCAAGGAAAATTTCGGCATCACGGGCACAAAAGTGAGTTTTCCGTTCGTGCGCAACGTCGTGGTCATCAAGAAGGCGGCGGCCGTCGTCAACAAGGCGTATGGGCTGCTCGACGCGCGCAAGGCGGACGCCATCATCTATGCCTGCGATGAGATCCTGCACAACAAGCACAGGAAGGACTTCATCGTGGACGCCGTGCAGGGCGGCGCGGGGACTTCCGCCAACATGAACGTCAACGAGGTCATCGCCAACATCGCCATCGAGTGGCTCGGCGGACAGAAGGGGGACTACACCGTCATCAGCCCCAACGATGACGTCAACATGGAGCAGTCCACCAACGACGTCATTCCCACGGCGGGCAAGCTCACCGTGATGTCGCTTGCAAAGGAACTTCTTGCCGAGCTCAAACGGCTCCACGAGGCGCTCTTGAAGAAGGCGAAGGAGTTCAACGGCATTCTGAAAATGGGCAGAACGCAATTGCAGGACGCCGTGCCCATGCGCCTCGGGCAGGCGTTCCGCGCCTTTGCGACGGCCGTCAAGCGCTCCGAGACGCGCATTGCCTCGTCCCTCGACGAGATGCGCACCATCAACATGGGGGCGACCGCCATCGGCACCGCCATTACGGCGCGCGAGGCGTATTTTTCGCACATTACCGAGGAACTTTCCCGCCTGACGGGGGAGGAACTGCGCCGCGCAGACGACCTCTTCGACGGCACCCAGAACGTGGACGGGTTCGCCGCCGTCTCGGGGAATTTGAAGGCGCTCGCCGTCAACCTCTCCAAGATGTGCAACGACCTGCGGCTCATGTCGAGCGGCCCGCGGACGGGGCTCGGGGAAATTATTCTGCCCGCCAAGC
>CANRFK010000040.1 GCA_947629875.1 uncultured Clostridia bacterium | reverse complement strand
GGGTGCGTGCCCGTCGATGGGTTTATTTTCGTCCCTTGCCGCCTGCAATTTTTTGAGAACATCCTCGTCGCCCGCAAGAACTGCGGGGAAGTTCATCATCTCGCCCAGCCCGAAGAAGAGTTCGCGGGCAATTTCCCGCTCCGTCTCCCGCCCGTCGATCTTCGCGCCGCTCGTCTCAAAGGGCGTGGCAGGCACGCACGAGGGCAGCTGCAAAAAGACGTCGATGGGATTCACGCCCTCCACCGTGAGACGGGAGAAGGCCTCCTTCACGTACTCCGCCCCCGCGACGCCGCAGACGTTGACGATCTCATGCGGGTCGGCAACGATTGCGCCCGTGCCGTGCGCTACGGAAAAGGAAGCGAACTCCTCGGGCGAGAGCATACTGCTCTCCACGTGAATATGGGCGTCCAAAAAGGACGGGAGCGCCACTTTGCCCGCGGCGTCGTAGACGCGCTTGCCCTCGTACCCCTCGCCGACGGCAACAATGCGGCCGTCCGCTATCGCAATGTCCTTCTCTTCGGTCTCCCCCGTGTACACGTTGAACACGCGGGCATTCTTGATGACGAGATCGCTCTTTTCGCGCTTCATGGCGCAGTCGATCAAATGCTTCAACATACTTGTATTATACCAAAAAACCGCCTGCATTGCAAGCGGCTTTCTTATTTTTACAATTTATTTGAATTTGATCATTTTGCAAGTTCCTCGAACGCCCCGCATTCCATTCCTCATTCCGAACCCCGCAAATCCGCCGACGTACAGCGTCGGCGGGTTTGCGGGGTGAGAGAATCTTTCCCGAATACGCCCGCTATTGTAATTTCGCCCGCATTCGCATGGAATTGAGAACGGCGAGGAGCATCACGCCCGTATCGCCGAGCACGGCGACCCACAGCGGCAGGAGCCCGAAAAGCGACAGCGCCATCAGCGCCACCTTCACGGCAATGGAAAAGACGATATTCTCCGCGACGATCTTCCGCGTCTTTTTCGCGCCCCGCACGGCCTTCGGAAGGGCGGAGAGGTTGTCGCCCGCGAGCACGAAGTCGCTCGCCTCGATGGCGGCGTCGCTGCCCAATCCCCCCATCGCCACGGAGACGTCGGCCTCCGCCATCACGGGGGTATCGTTGATGCCGTCGCCCACATACAGGAGGGTGCCCGCCTCTTTTAAGGAAGCGGCGCGCGCGGGCTTTTCGGCAGGGAGGAGCCCCGCGCAAACGTCGTCCACGGGGAGCCCCGCAAGGGCGCGTTTTGCCCGCGCTTCGGTGTCCCCGGTGAGCACGGCGATGCCGATGCCCGCCCGTTTCAAATCGGCGAGCGCGTCCTTCGCCTCGGCGCGGAGTTTGTCCTCGATCTCCACACAGCCGATATATTTTCCCTCTTCGGCGACATGCACGAGCACCGCGGGGCTCTCGACCTCCGCAAATTCCACATTGTTTTCGTGGAGAAGCCGCGCGCTTCCGACCAAAATTTTCTTGCCGCCAACAAAAGTTTCCACCCCCATTCCCGCAATTTCGCGCGCATGCTCGGCGGAAAAGGGCGTTTCTACTTCCGCAAACGCCTGTGCGAGGGGGTGCGAGGAGAGCCTCTCCGCCGCCGCGGCAAGCTCCAATGCCCGCGCCGCGCCGTGCACTGTTCCCACCGAAAATCTGCCCTCGGTGAGCGTGCCCGTCTTGTCGAACGCCGCCACTTTCACCGCGGCGAGCTTGTCGAGATAGACGGCGCCCTTCGTCAGCACCCCGCACCGCGCGAGCGCGCCCACGCCCGAAAAATAGGTGAGCGGCACCGAGATGATGAGGGCGCACGGGCAAGAGATCACGAGGAAATCGAGGGCGGGGATGAGCCACTTCACGAAGTTATACCCGTCCAAAAGGGGCGGAAAGACGGCGATGCACACGGCGAGGAGCACCACGACGGGCGTATAGATGCGCGCAAAGCGCGTGATGAACTTCTCGGGTTTGGCCTTCTTCGCCGAAGAACTCTCCACGAGTTCCAAAATCTTGGCGACCGCGCTCTCGGCGTACGGCCGCAGAACGCGCGCCTCCACGGCCTCGCCCTCATTGACGGAGCCCGCCAGAACTTCCTCGCCCGCGCGCACTTCCTTCAAATAGCTCTCGCCCGTGAGCGACTTCACGTCGAGCGCCGTCTCGCCCGCAAGAAGCAGGCAGTCGGCGGCGAATTTATCCCCCTTGCGCACGAGCACCACGTCCCCCGCCGCAAGTTCCTCGGGGGAAACTTCCTCCCGCACACCTCCGTTTATGCGGATGGCGGTGTCGCTCTTCATCTGCATGAGGCGGGCGATCGCCCCGCGCGAAGAGCCCACCGCGATCGATTGCAGCAGTTCCCCGATTTCATAGAGAAGCATCACCGCCGCGCCCTCCATGTTCTGGCGGATGGCGAACGCCCCCGCCGCGGCGACCGTCATGAGCATATTCTCGTCGAGCAGCACGAGCGGGTGAAAGCCGTTTTTGAACACCTTGGGGAAGTTCGCGACGACCGTCCACAGCACCTGCCAGCCCGCCGCAAGAAAGCTCCCCAAAAACAGCCCGAACACGACCCATTCGTTGAAATGGAGAAGTTGCAGCACGAGCGCGGGCACAAACAGCGCCGCGGAGAGAGCAATGGAGACGATCTCCTTCAAGTGCCTATCCTTTTTTACGGGGGCGTTGTCGTCGATAATTTCCACTTCCTCGAAGTGGGAAATGACGTCCACCGCCCTATCCAACGCCTCGCGCCCCTCGTAGTCGAGGGCGACGCGCTGGTTGATGAAGTCGGCGGCGGCTTCTTCCACGCCGTCGATGGCCATGAGTTCCTCGGAGAGCTCCGCGGCGCAGGCGGCGCAGTCCAACCCCTGAATTTTGATGACCTTATGCATAAAACACCTCTAAATTTTACACTTCAAGTGGGTGCATGCAAGTTCCAACACCGCCACCACGTGCTCATCGGCGAGGGAATACAGAATATTCTGCCCGTCGCGGCGGGATTTTACAATGCCGTTTGCCTTCAAGAGCCGCAGTTGGTGCGAGACGGCGCTCTGCGTGCCCCCCACCGCCTCCACGATGTGGAGAACGCACAGCTCGCCGTGCCGCAGGGCAAACAAAATTTTGAGGCGGCATGGCTCGGAGATGGCCTTAAATGCGGCGGCGACCCGCTCGATGTCCCCCGCTTCGGGCATATTTTGCCGCGCGCGCAGGGCGGCGACGTGATGTTCCTCTTCGTGTCTGCAAACTTCCATAACACACTCCGTATTTCAATATATGAATAACTGTTCATATATTACCACAATAAAAAAACGCCGTCAAGCGTTTTTTGCAAATTTCAGAGATTTTTTTGTGAGAAAAACGTCCTTCCGTTCAGATAGGCGAGCTTCCCGCCGCACAAAAGCGTCAGTTCCTTGGCAACAAGCCTCTGCCTCGCCGCATGAACGGCGCGGTTTTTCGCGGCGTCGCCGTACTTTTCATCCCCCACCACGGGGTTGCCGATAAAGGCGAGGTGCGCCCTTATCTGGTGCGTTCTGCCCGTGTGCAGGGTGACTTCGAGAAGAGAGGTCTCCCCGCGCTCCTCGAGCACGCGGTACTCCGTGACGATCTCCTCGCCGACGGGTTTTTCGCTCACTTTTACGCGGGCGCGCGCGGCGTCCTTTGTGAGGAAAGCCCTTAAAACCGCACCCCGTGTGCGCATTTTGCCGAACACGAGGGCAAGATACTTCTTCTCCACGCGCCGCTCACGGAAGCAGTCAAGCAGTTCCTCCTCCGCCCCTTTGTTCTTCGCAAACACCATGAGCCCCTCGGTGTTGCGGTCGAGGCGGTGAAGAAAGTACGCCTCCCCGCGGCGGGCAAGTTCTGCAAACACGGCCTCGGAGTTGACGCCGCTCTCCTTGTCGACGACGACGATGTTTTCATCCTCATACACGACGGAAAAGGCAACGCGCCCCTCCTGCGCGGGGGTCATGTAAAAGCACACCTCGTCGCCCGCTTTGAGGGGGCAATCGGAAGTCACGCGCGCGCCGTTCACCCGCACCCCGTTGTTTTTCAGCAGGGTGCGAAGGCAGAACGAGGCCTGCGCGTCGGTGTTATCGGTGAAGTTTTTTAAGGCGTCGTCTGCCAAAACCCGATAGCGTTTCATGGTTTTTCCTCAAAAGTACGATGGCGCACACGAGCGCCGCCCCGATGGGCAGGGCGAGCGCGGGCATCACAAGGGCGAAGTACGCGGCGTAGGAAAGGAGCAGCGCCGTCCCCGTCTGCACGGCGGCATAGAGTAGAGCGCGCTTCCAGCCCACTTCCCGCGCCGTCGAAGATACCGCCGAGACGCAGGGCGAGCACGTGAGCACAAATACGGCGAAGGCGAACGCGCTCTTTGCCCCGTAGGGAAAGCCGCCGTAGAACATGGCGAGCGCCCCCGCAATGTTCTCCTTGGCAACGAGCCCCGAGAGCGCCGCATAGGCGATGCGCCAATCCGCCATGCCGATGGGCGCAAACAGCCATTTCAGCCACCCGCACACGGCCGCCAGCATGCTCTCCTCCGCCCCCACGAGGTGAAAGGAGAAGTCGAACGACGACAGGAGCCACGAGGCGAGAAAGAACGCCAAAATGACCGTTCCCACCTTTATTATAAACTGTTTCACCTGAAAACACAAGGACTTTGCAACAAAAACGGGGTCGGGCAATTTGAGCGGCGCGAGTTCCATCAAAAAGGGCGGCCGCGTTTCGCGCAGAAAGAGCGCCACGCACACCGAGATTCCCACGCCGAGCGCATACAGGAGCACGACGGCGAGGAAGGGCTCGGGGAAGAAGGAGGCGGCGAGCGTCAGAAAGACGGGCAGTTTGGCGCTGCACGGGATGTACGGCAGGCACAGAATGGTGCGCCGCTGGATGCGCTTGTCGTCCAGCCCGCGCGTCGTGAGCACGGCGGCCGCCGTGCACCCAAAGCCCATCACGAGGGAGAAAACCGCCCTGCCGTTCAGCCCCAGCCGCGCAAAAAACCCGTCGGTGAGATAGGCGAGGCGGGATAAAAATCCGCTCTCGTCGAGGAGGGTCAGAAAGAGAAAGAGGAGCGAAATCTGCGGCAAAAAGCACAAAACACTGCCCAAACTCGCGCAAAGCCCGCTTTGGAAGAAGCTCCGCGCGACGGGCGGGAGCCCCTCGAAACACGGCGCGAGCACGTCCGAAAAGAGCGCCTCCACGCCGCCCTTCATGAGATCTCCCGGCATGCCGCGCGCAAAGGTCACAAAGAAGGCGAGCCCCAATAAAAGCACAAAGAGCGGCACGGAAAACCACCCGCAAAGGAGCAGCCTGTCCGCACGGGAGAGCCCCTCGCGCGGCGGCACAAAGATGCCTTCAAGTTCCCCCCGCACTTCGCCGCAGGGAACCCGAAGCGCCGCCGAAATCTCTGCGGCAAGCGCCCTTGCCCCCTTCCCCTCCGCCTCGACGACGGACACGCCCAGCCGCCTTGCGAGCACAGAGGCGTCCAACTTCCCACCCGTCCGCACAAACAGCCGCTTTTTTGTGAGCACGAGCGCGCACTTTCTCCCCTTTGCAAGCGAAAGAAAGAGCGGAAGCGAGCGGTCGAGCGTCGCGTATTCCGAGACGAACACGATGGGCGCGCGGGGATTTTCGAGGAGCACGCCCCGCGTGTATTTTTCCTCCATGGAGAGGCTGTCCATGGAGTAGATGCCGGGCAGATCGCAAATTGTATAGCCGAAAAGCGCCCCCCGCTTGGCCTTTCCACGAAGTTCCCCCACCGTCACGCCATGCCAATTGCCGACGCGCGCATGGCCGCGGGCGAGCTTGTTGAAGAGGGTGCTCTTGCCCGCATTGGGGTTGCCCACGAGGAGGATCGCCCGTTCAGGTTGCATGCAAACACCCCCGCCGCATTTTGAAGAAACCGCACTTTTTCGCATAAAGAAATCCCGCAAAAGGCCTCACCCGTTCCCTTTCCATGCGCCGACCGCTTCGGAAGAAACCACACCTTTTCGCATAAAAATTGCCAACATGGGGTCTCATTTCTCGTTGAGTTTCCATACATAGACCCCCGCCGCGACGTCCTTTCCGAGCGCGGCGCGCGAACTGCCCGCCTGCACGAGATAGGTGCTCTTCATGAAAGAGACTTTAAGGAGCACAAGTTTCGCGCCCTTGTAGATGCCCAAAAAGCGGAGCCGCTCGCGTATCGCCTCCGCGCCCTCCACTTTGAGCACGATCGCGCGCATCCCCTTTTTCATATCGCACACCGTCATGCCCGCGCCGCCTCGCCGCCGCCCGCACGCATTTCTTTGTTTATTCCGCACACCGTCATGTTCTATTGAATGCGCTGCACGTGGATTTTATGTTAAGAATGTCTTTCGTGCCCCATATTGAACTGCCGCCCGCGCCTTCGGCACGGGCGGCAATGCGTGTATTCGCCTGCCCATATAATTATGTCATTTCGAGCAGGTGCCCGCGGCAAAACCGCGGGCACCGTCGTCGAGAAATCTCCACCTTATTTCCACGCGCGCATAAAAAAATACGGGCGACCCGCCCGTACTTTTCATTTCTTCTGTTACGCGTTCTTGGTCTCGCGCGCCACGCGGTCGCCGCGCAGTTTGAGCATCCCGTTGGTGACGATCGGCGAGATGATGAGCCAGATCGCCGCGAGCGTGATGAGCGAGTAGACGATGATAGAGCCCACGCTGCGGGGGCCCATGAAGATCGCCGAAACGAGGTTGAAGTTGAAGATGCCGAACATCCCCCAATTCAGCGCGCCCAAGAGTACAAGGATATACGAAATGAGATTTGCGATTACCATATCTACCTCCTGTTTGCAGTTTGCATTCCCCGGGGAAAAATATGCGGCGCGCAAAAATTTCCTCCCGTGCGGCTCTTTCCCTCTTCCCTTTCCTCCATTGCCACCTTTGCCGCCCGTGCCGCCGATTTTCTTTATGATGAACGCCCCCATTGCGGAGAAAGGCTCCGCATATTGTATTGCTGCCTTTCCCGAAGACCCCACCCCCGCCCAAGGAGGGGCAGAGGGCGCTTCCCTTTCCTCCGTTGCCACCTTTGCCACCTGTTCCGCCATCTCTCTTTATGATGAACGCCCCTTCCCGCCGCCTTTCTCATTTTTCCGCTCCATAAACCTCATTCCCTCCGCTCCATAAACCCGCCCGCCGCCCGTCCGCAAAAGCGGACGGGCGGCGGGCGGGTTCCGACACAAAGTAAGACCGCCGCAGAAGCGGCGGTCTCGATCGAGCGTTATTTGCCCTTATTTCTTCTTGGACTTCTTGTTGCCCTTGAGGGAGGCGAGGTCGACCTCTTCCACCTTCTTATCGGAGGGCTTCACCACGAAGAGCACGACGATGGCGATGGCGAGCACGCCCGAAATCGCAAACAACACCACGGAGGTCACGTTGTTCTGCAACCAATCGCTCTTGGCGGGGATATAGTCGTAGGGGTTGCGCACTTCCACGACCTCATAGTAGTTCTCCGCCGTGGGAATGCCGCCCGCGGGCTGATAGAGATCGTAATAGGTGAGGCGGACGACATAGTAGCCCGATTTCTGCGGCACGAAGGTGAGCGAATCGGGGTGCCAGCGGTAGCTGTTATCGGTATCGTCCCACTCCTCATCGTCCTCGGAGATCTCATCGTTGAACTCCTTGATCTCGACGAGGCAATCCTTATAGTCGGTTTCGGCGTACTTCTTGGCGTTCTCCACGAATTCGGAATAGCCGGGCAGTTCCTTCCCCTCGGGGAGCTTGGACGTATCGAAGTAGTACAGAGTGTACTCCTTGATGTTGCTGCCGAGATCGACGATCTCGAACTCATCGAAGGTGAACGAGGTGCCGCGGGAGGCGGGATCCTGTTCGCCGGGCTCGGTCACGTCCGCGCCCTTGTAGGAGACATTGAACTCAAACGTGGGGATCTCATCGATATCCCAAATATTCGATGTGGAAACATCCACGAGGTCGCCGTCCAAATAGTACTTCATCGTGTTGCCCGCGGCGTCGCTTGCGAACACCTTGAAGGCGTAGTGCCCTTCCGTATCGATCTGGAAGCGGAGATTGTTGTAGCGCAGGCTGGATTCCGTCGAGGCCGAAGTGCTCGCGTTCTCCTTCTTATAGCTGATGGTGAAGCGGAGGTTGCGGTAGTCCGCATAGTCGCTCGTAATGAGCCCGCGGAAGGAAGGCAGATAGATATACGCGCCGTTGCCTGCGCTCGTCTTTTCGGCAGAGGCGACATCCGTGAGCGCCTTGTTGTAATCGCCGATCGCCTTGTTGTACGCAGCTTCATCCGACGTCTGATTGCTCGAAGAGCTCTCGTCTGCGGTGATGCCCACATAATACGGGCCGTAGGGCTCGGCGCGGCGGTCGTTGTTCTGCACAGAGATCATATCGAGCTTGGCGCCCTCTTCTCCCTCCAACGTCGTGATCGCCTTGTCCGCGGCGTACCACGAGAGATACACATAGCTGTATTTATCCTGTTCGCTCGAGCTGAACCGCTCGTCCACGAGTTTGTAACGGATGGAGACGTACTGCGGCTCCGTCGCGCCGCCGTTCGTGGGCATGAAGTAGACGGACGTGCTGAGCTTTTTATAGTCGTCATCGGTGGGGAAGTGGTCTGTATCCGTGACCTCGCCGTCCACCTCATCCTTGCGGAGCATGTAATATTCGCCGTTGGAGGAGACGGAGCTGTCGCACACGTCGATGGCCTCCCACGAGAGGCTGTAACGCTGGCCGAGCGTGAAGCCGTAGAGCTGTTCGTTGAGCACCAGAACGGCGGGGGCGTTGTCCGTCACGCGGCCGTCGGTGAGATCGAAGGTCTGTCCGTTGAGCTCTTTCATGTACACGCACTGGCGCACCTGCTTGTACGTCGTGCCTTCGGGCGCATCTTCGGGAACTGCCGCGAGCTTGGCGTTGAACGTGATGGGCGTGGAGGGCGTGGAGCTCGCCGAGGAACGGTATTCGAGGTAGTTCCCGCCGATGTTGGTGAAACTGCCGAGTTCGTGCGGCTCTTCCCCTACCGTGAGCGTCACGACAAATTCACCGGGGGTGAATGTTTCGGCCTCGCTGAAAGCAATGGTGATGTCCTTCGCGATGTCGGCCTTTGCGATCGTCGCCGCGGGCGTGAGACCTGCAAGGTCGTCAGTCTCTTCCTCGTCGTCCTTGTCCTCCTCCGCGGCATGCGCGGCGGCATTCTTGATATAGACTTTCACGCTGCCGTCATCCTGTGCCTTGAACACGATGGAGTTGGTCGCCTTTGCGGCCTTGCTGATGTTCTCCTCCGTGCTGTCGAAGGAAATTTCGTAGCGGTCGAAGAAGAGGACGTCGTCGGTCGTATAGCCGCACGTCGGGCACACCGACGCCCCTTCTTCGTTGATATCGAAGGACGTATCGCAGCGGGGGCAGGCATATTTATTGGAACTGCCATCGATGATCCGCTCGGGAACGGTGGGAGCGAAGGCAAACGTCATGGTAAAGTATTGGGCTTTCCCCTCGTCGTCGCGCTCGGCGGTGGCAGACGGGGTCCCCTCGGGTTCGGGCTCTGCGGGTTCGGGCTCCTTGGCGGAGACGTACCATTTGAGCGCGAGATCGCGGCGGTAGTAGATCTTGCCGTCGTCGTTCATGGAGAAGCGGAGATAGGAGGTTTCCCCCTCGCCCGCTTCGGAGGCTTCCACGCGTCCCGAAGTCCCCTCCGAGAAGATGGACGTGGGCGCATAAGTGGAGGCGGATGCCCGTCCTACGCTGTGCGGCACCGCAAGCACGGCGCCCAAAACGATCGCCGCGATGAGGGCGAACGCAAGAATGATGATGGAACGAATTTTGACTTTACTCATGAGACCTTGCTCCATAGCGGGCGGAACTGCCCGATACTATCCTTTATATTGTACACAAAAATTTTTTTGCCGTCAAGCGGTATTTCGCCTGTTCCGCGAGAAAATAAGAAATTTCCTCCAAATTACACAATTTTTCGTGGCGGCTCACACGATTTTCGTGGCGGCGTTGAGGTCGAAATTGCTCCAAGGCGCCTCTTCGGGGGGCGGCGCGAGGAAGCGCATCCGCTCCTTCGTGACGGGATGGGTGAACGCGAGGGAGTACGCCCAAAGCGCGAGCTTGCCCTTCTGCGCATTCTGCCCGCCGTAGCGCATGTCGCCGAACACGGGGTGGGAGATGCCCGCCATCTGCACGCGGATCTGGTGGCTCCTGCCCGTGTGCAGTTTGATGTCGGCGAGCGC
>CANRFK010000039.1 GCA_947629875.1 uncultured Clostridia bacterium | reverse complement strand
ACATTAAGCCTACGGTAGTGTGGCAAATGGGGGCGTGCAGCGGCGGGAGACCCGCCTCGCACCAAGCGCCGCCGTGCAGTAGCTCGGCGGCGCGGTAGAAATGCGTCCCAATCTTTGTCTACTCGCGGTAGAATTATCATCAACGTCTTTTTGCCGTCTTCCCACCCCCGCGGAGCGGAATAGCCACCGTGGGAATAGAGGTGCCTGTCTCCTCCATTCATGCGGAGGGTCGCAAGCGGCGAGCGCGCGAGGAGTTGGCGACCCGTATAGCGTTGAACCAACTCCGTTTCCATTAGGCCAAGCGCACAGAACAAGCGACCTTGTCCTTTCCCTCATACACTTGCCGCCCGCTTCAAACCACAAAATTGCCAATAGACTATCAAAAAAGACCCCGTTCGGGGTCTTTTTACGTGATGTCGAACAGGTCGTTCGGCGTAATTTCGAGCAGTTCGCACAGCGCGGCGATTTGGTGATAGTTGAGCTCAAACACGCCGTTTTCAAAGCGGCTGTACTGCTGTTGCGTCATGAGCAATTTGGCCGCCACCTCTTTCTGCGTAAATCCCTTGGCTTTGCGCGCTTCCTTTAAGGCTTCGCCGATCTTTTTTGCAAGTTCCATGCGACAATTACAACACAATGTGATGTTAAAATCTTGACAAACATCATTAAGTGATGTAAGCCTTGTCAATACACTATCAAAAAAGACCCTCGATCGGGGTCTTTACGTTAAAATATCGTCAAATGTTTCATCGAATATCTCACACAATTTTGCGAGGAAAACGTAGCTCGGTTCACTTACGTGGGTCTCCCAACCGCTCACCGTGCGCTGGTCTACGCCGAGCATCGCCGCAAGTTCCGTCTGGGTGAGGCCACGGCTTTTGCGCAACGATTTCAGATTTTCCGCAAATTTTATCTCTTTCATATCTTTATATTTACCTAAAAATTCGGTAGTGCGCCCGATTTACCAAAAACCTCGGTATAAAAAGGTGAAAAGTGCAACGAAGAGGGGACTTTCCCCTTAAAACCCCAATACACTATCAAAAAAGACCCACGTTCGGGGTCTTTTCCATTTTAATATTCCGCTCTTCCGATGAGAAAATCCACGGAAACGCCGAACCGATCCGCAAGCCGCCACAGACTTGCAATATTCGGTTGCTTCTTTTTGGAAAGCCATGCGCTGATCGTGTTTTGCTTGATACCGATTTGCGATGCAAGTTTCACCTGCGTCAGGCCTTCCTCTTTCATTAACTCTTGCAAACGCTCCGCAATTTTGATTTCCACGTACTTAATTTCCCCTTTTTCTTGACATATTATCCCCATGGGAGTACAATGTTGTAAAATATCCCCATGGGGATATTTGAAGGGGGGCTGACGGTGGAAAAAGATACGATAGAGGAACTCCATCGCGCGTATGAAGAGCGGTGGAAGGGACAATTTGCCGAGCGGCTGAAAAGAATGACGGTGGGGCGGGGAATTTCCCTTGCGACCCTCGCCGAGACGATGGAGTGCACCGAAGAACGGGCAAAAATTCTGCTTGAAGGCGGCGATTTTCCCACCATTCCCGAACTTTTGCGTCTGTGTTTTCTGTGCTACGACGCCGACGAAATTTTGTTCGGCGCGCGGGACGACGGGCTGCATTTTCTTGTGCGCGGCAAGTGGCTCCGTTGAATTTTTCCGCGCCTGTGTTTTTCTTCGCCGTGCAAAAAATTTTGCGCAACTTGTTTATGTGCGCGGGCGCGCGGGTATATATCCAATGACAAAATCATGGAGGATACCCAAATGCTCAACAAAAAAATTGCGGCAATGCTCAACGATCAGGTGAACAAGGAGCTCTACTCCGCCTATCTCTATCTTGACTTTGCAAATTACTACGCTGACGAAGGCTTAAACGGCTTCGCCCATTGGTACGAAGTGCAGGCGCAGGAGGAGCGCGACCACGCCCTCATGATCCGCCGCTACCTTCTCAACAACGGCGAAAAGGTGACGTTTGAAGCCGTCGCCAAGCCCGACAAGACCTTCAAAACGCACCTTGCCCCCCTCGAAGCGGGCTACGAACACGAGCAGTACGTCACCTCGCTCATCACCGCCATCTATGCCGAGGCGTTCGCGCAGAAGGACTTCCGCACGATGCAGTTCCTCGATTGGTTCGTGAAGGAGCAGGGCGAAGAGGAGACCATCGCCGACGAAATGGTCAAGAACATGAAGCTCTTCGGCGCCGACGCAAAGGGCTTGCACGCCCTCGACAGAGAGCTTGCGGCGCGCGTCTACGCCCCCTCAACGACGGGCCCCGCCGTATAAACAGGCAAACCGATGTAACGCCCCGCGGCTGTGCCGCGGGGATTTTTTTGCGCAAAAATACAATTTTTCCACCCCCATGGGCGAAATTCGCCTTTTCGGATAAAAATTCAACCGTTCGTTGAATTTTTCATTTGCCATTTTCCTTGACAACGCGGCGGGGGGGGGTATAATAAAATTTGTAGTTTCAAAGAAGAAATCGGAGGAATTATGAAAAAGTTCAGAATATTGTTGTTGGTTGTCGTCTCCGCGCTGTTTGCGTTTGCGCTTGCCGCCTGCGGAGAGAAAGAGCCCGAGCCGCCCGCAGCGCAGACCATCACGGGCGTGACGTTCACGGATAAGACCGTGGAATACGACGGGCAGGAGCACGAGATCACCGTCACGGGCACGGTGCCCGAGGGCGTTTCCGTCGCCTATACCAATAATAAGGGCACGGACGCGGGCGTGTACAACGCGACCGCGACCCTCACGGGCGAAGGCTATACGACGCTCACGCTCACCGCCAAACTTACCATCGAGGGCAAGACCATCACGGGCGTGACGTTCACGGACAAGTCGGTGACATACAGCGGGACGGAGCAGACCATCACCGTAACGGGAGACCTTCCCGAGGGCGTTTCCGTCACCTATACGGGGAATAAGGGCACGGACGCGGGCACATACAACGCCACGGCGACCCTCACGGGCACGGGGTACAACCCGCTCACCCTCACCGCCAAACTCACCATCGAGAAGGCGGATATCAACGACGCGGGCATCACGTTTGATGACTTGACCACGACCTACGACGGGCAGGCGCACACGCTCACCGCAACGGGGCTCGACGATCTTCCCGCGGGCGTAACGTTTTCCTATTCGCAAAACTCGCTCACGGATGCGGGCGAACTCACCGTGACGCTCACCATCGGCGACGGCGGCAAGAATTATAATACCAAGACTATGACCGCCAAACTCACCATCAATAAGGCGACCATCACGGGCGTGACCTTTGCCGGCGCGTCTTTCCCCTACGACGGTTCGGCGCATTCCATAGAGATCGCGGGCGCGGTGCCCGAGGGCTCGACGATCGTCTACTCCCGCGACGGCGTCCCCACGGGTGGCAACGTCGCCACCGAGACGGGCACGTATACGGTGACCGTGACCATTACCAACAAAAACTACGAGACATATACCGCCACCGCGACGCTGACGATCACGGCGAGCGAGAACGAGCGGTTCATCACCTATTTCAACGATACGCTCTACTTTGCGAATGCCCGCGACAACGACTACCTGTATTCGTACAACGGGAGCGCGCTTACAAAAGTAAGCTCGGATATCCCTTATAACTTTACCGTTATGGGCAGCACGCTGTATTTCAGAAGCGGCTCGCTCCTGTTCTCCTCGATCAAGAAGATCGACACGAATTCGAAGAGCGCGAACGTGTTCTCCGTCAAGGGCGAATATCTCTGCACGGACGGCACCAATCTCTACTACGCCGTGAACGGGCTCACCAACGAGAGGAGCGGGATCTATAAACTCAACCCCGCCCAAGCCTCCTCGGATACGTACGAGCCCACCCTTGTCTCGCAGGGCAAGGCGAAGTATCTCGCCTATGCGAACGGTAAACTTTGGTTTGCGGACGGAAACAACGGTTGGAAACTCTCCTCCGTTCCCGCAAACGGGAATAATGCGGCACGCACCGTCGTCGCCGTCGGGGATGAGACGGAGGGGGAGAAGATCGACGCCCTCACCGTGTCCGACAATGGCGGAACGCAATATCTCTTCTTTACCGTGGATAATTTGCTCGGCAACTACATCGCCAACTATAACACTACAACGGGGGACAGCAAAAAACTCACGATCGACGCGGGCGCGAACCTCACCGTCATCGGGAATGAACTGTACTATATCAATGTCGATCTCGTCACTTCCACCCTGCGCGGGAAGGGCATCTATAAGGTAAATGCCTATCCCTCGACTGTTCTTTCGAATATCACGAGCGGGACGAAGGTCATCGGCGACGAAGGCGAGAAATATTCCTCCCTCTGCTCGCTCGGGGACGGCAGGATCGCCTACTATCAGGTCTCCACACAGGATCTCTGCATCTACACGATCGCGGGCGGGGCGACCGAAAAAATTCTTACGGATTTTGTCGCGCCCGAAGTGACGCCGCTCTCCACGGGCAGCAAGATCCTTGCCTACGGCACGAAGATCTATTATCTCGACCTCTACAACGATAAGGCGCTCTATTGCATCGATACGGCGGCGGCAGTGAAAACGCTCGTGCGCGTCACGTCCGACAAAGTGGAGGATTTCTCCATCCTCGGCGATACGCTCTACTTCAACGCAGTGAGTTGGGGGGTGAACAACGACCTCTACAAGGTCGACCTGAAACTCGGCGGCACGCCCGAGCTCATCTCCAAGAACGATTGCAAGGACATCGTGACGGATGGCGAAAATATCTACTACGGCGGCAGCAAACTCCACAAGATCGACAAGAACGGCACCGACACCGAGATCTACTCCAAGGATGTGAGCGGGCTCACCTATTATGGAGGCTACCTGTACTTCACCGTCAATATGGGCGTGACAAAGGGCGAAGGGCTCCACCGCTTGGCCGTGAATAGTTTGGATCAAGCGCCGACACTCATATATAACGATCACAGCGTCGGCACGTTTGTCATCTCGGACGGCGTCGTCTACTTCCGCGAACTCCAAGGGTTAGGTTGGAACGATAAACAACTTTCCCGCATCAATGTGGACGGCACAGGCTACCGCGTCATGATGGTAACGGATACCGACCCGTTAGAAATTACGGTGCATGACGGAAGAGTGTACTATTACAACGACCTCACCAGTTCCGCGAAATCGGGCATCTATTCGGTGAGCATCAACGCGGCAGAGAACGAAACGCCCCAGTTGCTCCTCGCCAACGAGAAGGAAGGTTCGGCGTTCTACTACGCGCGCTACCTCACCGTCGTCGGAGATAAGATGTACTTCATCAACTACCGCCTCGGCGGTGTGGGCGGAGATAGCCACCTCTACTCGGTGGAACTCGGCGGAAGCCACACCGTGGAAAAACTTGCATAAAACGCGACGAAAAAGCCTCTTCCGAAGAAGAGGCTTTTTCAGAAATCCCGTTTGTTTGCTTGCATTCTCGGGCAAAATATGGTAGAATTTTCCGCGAGGTAAAACCATGCACAACACCGTTGAAATTTGCAAAGACTTACACTATGTGGGCGGAAACGATCGGCGCATCGCCCTCTTCGAGAGCGCTTTCCCCGTGCCGCGCGGCGTCTCCTACAACTCCTATCTCCTCATGGACGAAAAAACCGTGCTCTTCGATACCGTGGATATCGCCGCCTCGGAGGTGTTCTTCGAGAACGTGGAGCACGTCTTGGGCGAGAGAAAGCTCGACTATCTCGTCATCCACCACATGGAGCCCGACCACTCCGCAAGTTTCGTCCGCCTCATGGAGAAGTACCCCGGCGTCACAATTGTCACCAATCAAAAGGTGAAAAGCATGCTCTCCAACTTCTTCCACTTAGAGGGCGAAAACGTGCGCGTCGTGAAAGAGGGGGATACTATGTCCGTGGGCAAGCGCACGTTGCAGTTCGTGTTCGCGCCCATGGTGCACTGGCCCGAAGTCATGTTCACCTATATCCCCGAGGACGGCATCCTGTTCTCGGCCGATGCCTTCGGCACGTTCGGCGCGCTCGCGGGCAGCATCTTCGCCGATGAAACTAACTTCGAGCGCGACTTTTTGGACGACGCCCGCCGCTACTACTTCAACATCGTGGGCAAGTACGGCGTGCAGGTGCAGAACGTTTTGAAGAAGGCGGCGGGGCTGAAAATCAACCTCGTCTGCCCCCTCCACGGCCCCGTCTGGCGCAAGAATTTCGCGTGGTATCTCAACAAATACGATATTTGGAGCAAGTATTTGCCCGAGGAAACGGGCGTCGCGGTGTTCTATTCGTCGGTGTACGGGCACACGCAGAACGCCGCGGAGATTTTGGCGGCGGCGATCGCAAAGAACGGCGTCACCAACGTCAAGGTTTACGATGTTTCCGTCACCCATGTCTCAAATTTGCTCGCCGAGGCCTTCCGCTACTCGCACGTTGTGTTTGCGACGACCACGTACAACAACGGCATTTTCATCAGCATGGAGAATTTCCTGCACGATTTGGGAGCCCATGCCTACCAAAACCGCAGGTATGCCCTCGTCGAGAACGGCAGCTGGGCGCCGCAGGCGGGCGGGTATATGCAGGCCATCATCGGCGAATGGAAGAATATGACGGAGGTGGGGGAGAAGGTCACCATCCTTTCCGCCGTCAAGGAGGAGACCCTCGCGCAGCTTGAAGCCCTCGGCAAGGAACTTGCCGATGACATAAAAAATAAAAAGGAGTGAAGTATGAAGTACATTTGCAATGTATGCGGCTATGAGTACGACGAAGAGACGGGCGATCCCGATAACGGCATCGCGCCCGGCACCAAGTGGGAGGATGTTCCCGACGATTTCACCTGCCCGCTCTGCGGCGTAGGCAAAGAGGACTTTTCCGCCGAGTAAGCAGTTTTTTTCTGCGGAAGCGGGCAAGGCGCGGAGAAATTCTCCGCCAAAACCGCCGAAAAAAGGAAAAGTTTTCTTTGAAACCAAACACGCAAAAACCCGCCGAAACGCACAGTGTTCGGCGGGTTTTTGCTATTTTGCTCACATCTCCCCGCGTCATTCTGCCCCGCGCGTAGTCCTCCGCGTCATTCTGAGCCGCCGCCCGCGCTCCGCCCCCGCACAGCGGGGGCGGAGCGCGGGCGGCGAGTCGAAGAATCCCGAAAAACGAAGTCCACTTCCCTCATACCGAGTTGCCGCCCGCGGCAAAAGCCGCGGGCGGCAACGAGCGTATCTTTTTTTGTTCTCAAACTTCCTTTCTGCCGAGCAGATAGTCCGCGGACACGCCGAAAAAGTCGCACAAAGCAATAATATAACTTGCCTTGGGCTCGTGCACTTCCCGTTCCCAAAAATCAATGGCTTTCTGGCTCGTCCCGATCGCCTTTCCGAGTTGCGCCTGCGAAAGTCCCTTTTCCGTGCGCAATTCCTTGATCCGTTCGGCTATCATACGACCATATTAGAAGAAATCTACTTAAAATAATTGACAAAGAACGAAAGTTCTTATATAATCAAGTCGAAACGCGCGGCTCATTTTGCGTAGCGGGCGAGGGGGCGCCGTTTTGTCATTTATAAAAAATACCACCCGCGCGGTTGGCATGAAATTTGCAGAAAAACTTGCAATTGGTTTGCGGGTGTGTTATACTTAAAATGCGTCACAATTTCATATACTAACGTTCACGAGATACAACGGCATCGGTGTATCCTTTTTCCACGTGAACGTTGGGAAATTGTGACGCAGACAATTCGGGGATACTCGAAGCGGGCGCCTCGGATTGGGGCGTCCTTATTTTTTTGCCAAAAATGCCGCCCGCAGTGCGGGCGGCCTCAACATATTACGGCTCAATAGTTCCCTTCCAGATCGGCGGAACGAAACATGGGGTCGTCGAAAAAGTCATACAGCGTGATCCCCAAGGCTTGGCACAGATCGAGAAGCGTCCGCGTCCCCGGGTTCTTGCTCCGCCCGTAGAAGATGCACCGCAGCGTCGCCGAGGGCATGCCCGCCATGCTTGCGAGTTTGTTCGGCGAAATGTTCCGCGCTTCGCACAGGTCATTGATCCGCTTTGTGATGGCTTCCTCTAACTTCATGGTTCAGTCCAAAAGAGATATATCTCTTAAAGTTTAGCAAAAAACTTGTAAAAATATGAGAGATATATCTCTGTTTTTGTGCTATTATGAGGGAGGGGGGCAACAATGCGCAAAACGGCTTTTATCGGGCATCGGCTCGTGCTCAAAGAGGGGGTCTTTGAATTGCTCCTAAACGAAACCGAAAAACAAATCAAGGCGGGTTGCCTTGTGTTCACAATGGGGACGCACGGCGAGTTCGACCGTCTCGCGCTCTCCGCGTGCCGCGTTTTGCGGAAACGCTACCCCGAAATTCGGATAGAAGTGGTCTTAACGAGCCCTGCCTCCGCAAAGAGCGGGCGGTACGATGACGTCGATACCGTCCTCTTCGACATAGAAGAACTTTACTACAAGCGGCGCATTGCGTGGAGCAACCGCAGGATGATCGATGGGTGCGATGCCCTCATCTGCTATGTGGACGAGGCGGCATCCCGAAGCGGGGCAAAGGCCGCGTTGCGGTATGCGCAAAAGCGGGGTCTATCTATCCTCAATTTATACCGCGCGCCCGCCCCGCAAAATGTTTGAAAAACCTTGAAATGTGTGATATAATGGTATCACCCATAAGAGGTATTGTATGGAGAACTATCCGCAAGTCAGAATACTTTCCGTCATTCCCATGCGCACGCAGCTCGTGTTCCCCGATGTCGCCGCGGCGTTCGATGTGGGCAGGGGGCTCTCCCTTGCCGCCGTGGAGCGCGCCGAGGACAACGACCGCTACGTCTTTCTCGCTCGCCAGAAGGACCCCGCCAAGGAGTTTCCCGAGGACGGCGATCTCTGCCCCGTGGGCACGGTGGCGCGCATCCGTCAGGCGACGCGCCTCCCCGGCGATAGGGTCCGTGTGTATGTGGAGGGCGTCTACCGCGCGACCGCGCGCGATTTCCGCTTGGAGAGCGGCTACATCTACGCCGTCACCGATGAAATTTTAACCGTCCACGGCGACCCCACCTTGGAGGAGGCCTACTTCCGCACGGCGAAGGATCTCGTCAAGGATATCGTCACGAGCGACGGCAAGATCTCCAAGGAACTCGACGCCGCGCTCACGGGCATTGCCGATATCGACAAGTATATCAACGTCTGCGCCTACAACATGCGCCTCCGGGAGGACGTCAAACAGCAGCTCTTGGAGGAAAACCGCCTCGTGGAGCGGTTGAAACTCTTCGAGCGGTGCCTCAACGACGAGCTCGAGATCGCCAAGCTCGAGCGCAAGATCGCGCAGGACGTCAGAAGGAACATCGATAAATCGCAGAAAGAATTTTTCCTGCGCGAACAGCTCAAGGCCATTCACGCCGAACTCGGCGACGATATACAGGAGAACGAGAAGCTGCGCGAGAAGCTCCTCGCCAAAAAATTGCCCGCCGCCGTCGAGGAGAAGGCAATGGCGGAGCTCGCCCGCATGGACAAGATGCCGCCCTCCTCGCCCGAATACACCGTGCTTCGCAACTACGCCGATTGGCTCATCGACCTTCCGTGGCACGAGGAGACCAAGGACACCGAGAAGCTCTCCGACGTCGAAAAGGTCTTAAACGCCGACCACTACGGCCTCGAAAAGATCAAGGAGCGCGTCGTCGAATATCTCGCCGTTTTGAAGCTGACGGGCGAGCTCAAAGCGCCCATCCTGTGCCTCGTCGGGCCCCCGGGCGTGGGCAAGACGAGCATCGCCATGTCTATTGCGCGCGCGCTGGGCAGAAAATTCGTGCGCATGAGCCTCGGCGGCCTCAAAGATGAAGCCGAGATCCGCGGCCACCGCCGCACCTACATCGGCGCGATGCCGGGGCGCATCCTCTATGAGATGAAGAACGCGGGCTCCATTAACCCCGTGTTCCTCCTCGATGAGGTGGATAAAATTTCCTCGGATATGCGCGGCGACCCCGCAAGCGCCCTTCTCGAAGTTTTAGACCCCGAGCAAAACAGCACCTTCCGCGACAGGTATTTGGAAGTGGAGTACGACCTTTCAAAGGTCATGTTCATCGCCACGGCCAACACGCTCGATACCATTCCCTCTCCCCTCCGCGACAGAATGGAGATCATCGAGCTCTCGGGCTACACCCAGCAGGAGAAGGCGGAGATCGCAAAACGCTATCTCGTTCCCAAGAAGCGGAAGGAGAACGGGCTTGCCGAACAGCAGCTGAAATTCACCGACGGCGCCGTCGACGCCATCATCGACGGCTACACCATGGAGGCGGGCGTGCGCTCCTTGGAGCGCACCATCGGCACCGTCTGCCGCAAGGCCGCCGTGCGCATCGCCAAGGGCGAGGACGAGAAGCTCTCCGTCACCAAACTCAACCTCGAAAAATTCCTCGGCGCCAAGCGGTTTTTGCGCGACGACGAGATGCTCGAAAAGGACGAAGTGGGCATGGCGACGGGGCTTGCCTGGACGGCCGTCGGCGGCGCGACGCTCACCATCGAGGTCTCCGCCATGCAGGGCAAGGGGGATATCCTCCTCACGGGCAAACTCGGCGACGTCATGAAGGAATCCGCCCGCGCCGCCATCAGCTATATCCGCGCGCATGCCGAAAAGTACGGCATCAACGAGGAGGACTTTGAGAAGAAGGATATCCACATCCACATTCCCGAGGGCGCCACGCCCAAGGACGGGCCCTCCGCGGGCATCACCATGGCGACCGCCATTCTCTCGGCGTTCACGGGGCGCCCCGTGCG
>CANRFK010000038.1 GCA_947629875.1 uncultured Clostridia bacterium | reverse complement strand
AGCGACGAGATGAGCGCGGTGACGCAGGTGCCGATGTTCGACCCGATGATGATGTAGAGCGGGGCGTTTCCGCCGCCGCCGATCACCATGCCGAGGGAAGCCATCGTGATGATGATGGCGTTGACCGCCGTGGACGACTGCACGAGCGCCGTTACGGCAATGCCGAGAAGCAGCAGGAGGACGGGATTTTTGATGGCGGCGAGGATGCCCGAGAGCGCTTCGAATTCCGCCGTCCCCTTCTCGAAGGAGAGCGCGGAGGACATGAACTTCAAGCCCACGAAGATGAGGCCGAACGCCGCGATGACGTTGCCGACCGACTTCCCCCTCTCCTTCTTGGAGAACATGGAGACGAACACGCCGACCGCCGCGAGCGCCAAGAAAATCGCCGTGATATCCGAGCCCGCGAGCGCGATGACCCATGCGTTGAGCGTGGTGCCGATGTTCGCACCCATGATGATCGCCGTCGCCTGAAAGAGCGTCATGACGCCCGCATTGACGAGACCGACGACCATGTTCTCCGAGAGAACCTTCATGCCCACCAAAAAGGTGCCCATTCCTCCCAAGATCTGCATGACGATTTTTACGATGTCCCACGCGCCCATACGGTTTTCCCTTATGCGTTTTGTCCTTGTATATTATAACAGGCGCAGTCGGGATTTGTCACGTATTTTACGATATTTTATAAAAATATTGTTCCGCGAATATGGCGGAAAAACCGTGTGCGCATTTCCACGCCCCCTTTCGCACGTTCGCGGGCAAACCGCGCCGCACAAAACAAAAAGGACAGCCCGAGGCCGCCCTCTTTTTATGCCGTGCGCGCACGTTCAATCTTCGAGCAGGGTCAAAACCGCCCTTCTCTTCTCTTCGGAAAGTTTTCGGTACTGTTCGAGAAGCGCCCTCTCCTGCGGACTGACGAGCTCGCTTTTTTCCTCCTCCATGAAGAATTGGGCGAGCGTCATGCCGAACGCGTCGCAGAGGTGCGTGAGCGTATCGAGGCTGGGCAGGGAATTGGATTTCGTGAGAAGGGCTGCTACCGTTGATTGCGTCAATTCCGCTTCCAAGGCAAGACGGTTTGTGCTCCACCCCCGCTCGTCACGCAGTTCCTTGATCCTTTCGATGATATCCATATCCTCATTATAAGCATTTTGCCGTTAATAAAATAGCAGAATTCTGTTGACGAATTAACATATTTTCGTTATAATATTGTCAGAATTTCGTTAAATAAGGAGGAATACGGAGAAAGAGCATGGCACACATCGCGGAGATCATCAAATACGAAGGGGATAATACCACCTTCATCTGGAAGCACCCGTGCGAGGATTTCAATTCGCTCACGCAACTCATTGTTCATGAATCGCAGGAAGCGATCTTCTTTCTGAACGGGCAGGCGCTCGATATGTTCGGTGCGGGACGTTACACCCTGGAAACGCAGAACATTCCCCTCATCGGAAAGGCGCTCAACCGTACGACGGGCGACAAGACGCCCTTCCACTGCGAGGTCTATTTCATCAACAAGACGGAGCAGATGGCGATCAAATGGGGAACGGATTCCAAAGTGCAGTATGTGGAGCCCACCTACGGGTTTCCCATTTCCATCGGGGCAAGCGGTGAGATGAGCCTGCGCGCGGAAGATCCCCGCAAATTGCTCTTAAAACTCGTCGGCACCGAAAGCGATTTGAGCCAACAAAGGTTGGTCGGGTTTTTCCGCGCCTTTCTGATGACGAGGATCAAAACTTACATTGCCCAAGTCGTCAAGACCAATGCGATCAACATCTTCGAGATCGACGAAAATCTCACGGTGTTTTCCGAGGCGATCAAAAAACTGCTCATCGGGGATTTTGCGGGCTACGGCGTTGCGCTCGAAACGTTCTTCGTTACGACGATCGTAAAACCCGACGGCGATCCGCAGTATGAAAAGTTCAAAGAACTGCATTTCAGACAATATGCCGACATCGCCGAGGCAAAACTCCGCCAGCAGACCGATTTGATCCATGCGCAGACGGAGGCGCAGAAACTCATCATCGATTCGCAGGCACAGGCCACGAAGCGCGCACAGGAGGGATATACCTATCAACAGGAGCGCGGCTTCGACGTGGCGGAAAAGGTCGCGGAGAACGAGGCGGTCGGGCAGTTCACCAATATGGGCGTGGGGCTCGGCACCATGGCGGGCGTGGGCGGCGCCGTTGCGGGAATGGTCGGCGGAACGATGAAGGAGGCGGTGAACGAGACGGCGATGCCGCGCAGCCGAAAATGTGTGAATTGCGGGGCGGCGCTCTCCGCAGGCACAAAATTCTGCCCCGAGTGCGGCACAAAAGTGGTTACGGTCTGCCCGAAGTGCGGAACGCCCGTGAGCGGCGCAAAGTTCTGCCCCGAGTGCGGAGAAAAATTGTGAGAGGCAACAGATGAAGAAAAAATTTTTACTTTACACACTTTGTTGGACGATTTTCCTTGCCCTTTTTCACGTCATCGTGTTTGTCACGCCCAATGAGATCGCGGGCATGAGCAAATTCGGCGGCGGGTTCTGGATCGGCTACGGGTTTACGCTTGCGGCGTTTTTGGGGCAACTTCTGTGCGTATGGCTTGCCTTCAAGGAAGGTGAGAAGCGGAAACTTTTCTATAAACTACCGCTCGTGTATATCAGCTATATTACATTGATTTTGACGGCGGCCGTCGGGATCGTATTTATGACGGTGCCGCAAATTCCCGCATGGATCGCGGCGATCGTCTGCGCCGTCATCACGGCGTTCGGCGCGGTCGCGGTCATCACGGCAAAAGCCGCCGCGGAGACGGTTTCGGCGATCGACGAGAAAATCAAAACAAGAACCGCTTTTATCAAAGAATTGACGGCACGCGCAGAGAGCGTCATGACGCAGGCACAGACGCCCGAACTCAAAACGGAGGCAAAGAAGGTCTACGAAGCGATCCGTTACAGCGACCCGATATCGGGCGCGGAACTTTCGGAGATTGAAGGAAAGATTTCGGAAGCGTTTGTGGCGTTTGCAAAGAATGTTTCCTCATGCGATACAGCGGAAACAAAATCATCGTCGGCAAATTTAATCTTGTTGCTCAACGAAAGAGCGACGAAATGCAAATTATTGAAATAAAATCAAAGGAGATAAACAAATGAAACAACTCAAATGCGAAATGTGCGGAAGTACGGATCTCATTAAGCAAGACGGCATGTTTGTATGCCAAGTCTGCGGCACGCGGTATTCCGTAGAGGAAGCCAAGAAGATGATGATCGAAGGAACAGTGGAAGTTCAAGGAACGGTCAAGGTCGATAATTCATCTTTTGTGGAAAAATACCTTGCGAACGCGCGACGAGCGTTGGAAAAGGAAGATTGGGAAGAGGTGGAAAAGTATTACAATTTGGTGGAACAAAATGCACCGAACAATATGGAAGCCGTCTTTTTCAGCGCTTATGGGAAGGCAATGCTTTCCTTTACCGATCAGGATTATTTCAAACGCCAACAAAAAATTGGTGTTTTGAATAAATCCATTTCCGTCATCAGCGACTATTTTGAGGTCACAGATGAGGACAAGGAACAAGTGATCATGACAATCAGCCAATATGTTATGAATATGAGAAATGTCCCCTATGTCTATAATATTCAGCAGTTTTTCGGCGTCGGCAGCAATTCGTGGCAAATCAAGTTGATCGATAGCGTGAGAAATGCGTTTATAGAAGAGTTAAAGCAAATTTCCGCATTGCACAGTGACGCTTATATTACAAATCTTTTGGCAGAGTATCAGCAAGGGGAACAAAATGGTACAAGAAAATCATCCGACAAGCCCAAAAAATCGCTTCCCGCCAAATTGATTTTAAGCGGTATCATAACATTGGGTTCGGGATGGTTGTTGTTTTTCGGCATTATCATTGTCGGACTTTTGGCATATGACAGAGTTTATTTCTTTGATGGATATCCCATCACCGCCTTTTTGACGGTACTCAGCATACTCGCTATCGTCGTCGGCACGGTTATACTTGTGATAGGATCGATCATGAAATTTAATTCCCGCAAAAAATAGTTTTATCAGCCATTTATTTTGATAGGAGCGGCAGGGGAAATTCCTGCCGCTCTTTGCTTTGTCTTAAAGTTGCCCCATCTATCCTCGGGGGCGGGTGATAATCTTGCAATTTTTTGAAAGGTATGATATAATTTGAAAGGTTTTTATTATCCAATGAAAAATCAGGAGGAATTACTTATGAACGTCTGTGATAACAAGAGGCCGTGCCCGTGCACGTATGACTGTCCGCGCCACGGAAAATGCTGCGCCTGCGTGGCGCATCACCGCGACCACAACGAGGGCGTGCCCGGATGCTTCTTTTCGAAGGAGGCGGAGGCAACCTACGACAGGAGCATCGAAAACCTCGCAAGGGATAAGGGGCTTTTATAAGGTTTGGAAGAAACCTGCCCGAGGGGCGAGAATTGCCCCACCCCCTTGATCCCCCTCCCGAGGAGGGGGGCGTGAATGAGGAAGGTTCTGCATGGAGGTAGCCCCACCCCCTCAGTCGCCTGCGGCGACAGCTCCCCCAAGAGGGGGAGCCGAGAATATGGTGAGATGTTTCCACTTCGGGCAACACGAATGAAGGGCGTGGCCTGTTCCTGTGAAGATTTGTTAAGATGTGATTTGACGCGGGGCTTCCGCTTTCCATGAAAGTGAAAATGTGTTACAATCAGAAGGGAATTATATTCGGAAAATTTGCCGTATTTGCGGAGGTCAGAGGAGAATGATAAGAGGACGGAAGAGAGCGGCCTCGGACGGGCGAATGCGCGGCCGTGCCGTTTGTGTTGCGCGTGGAGGCGAATGGTACGCGCGGGGCGGGATGAAAAACATTGACATGACGAAGGGAGCATGAGAGACACATGAGAGACATGAGAACGAAGGGACGGAAGAAGAGGCTCTTTTTCGCGCTGTTTTTTTCGGCGCTTATTTGTTTGCTCGGAGTTTGTGCGCTCCTTGCAAGTTGCGGGGGCGGCGAGAAGGACGAGGCGATCACCGATATCCGCCAACTTGACGGACAGGCCATCGGCATTATGACCGGCTCCAGCTTTGACGTGCATACCGACAACCTCATAAAGGATGCGGAGAAAAAGTACTACGACCGCGTCCCCGATCTGGCCCTCGCGGTGGAACAGGGATACATCGCGGGCTTTTTGATGGACGAACCCATCGCCCGCCTCTTATGTATGGAAAACCCGAAGGTGACCTATCTCCCCAAAGTGTTGGTGGAGGAGAGTTACGCGGCCGCCTTCTCCAAGACCGACCGCGGCGCGAGGCTGCGGGATGAGTACAACGAGTTTTTGAAAGAGATCAAGGCGGACGGCACGCTGGAGGAGATCGACGGGATTTGGATCGGCACCGACGAGAGCAAACAGGTGGTGGAGGATTGGACGGCCTTCCCCGCGACAAACGGCGTCATCCGGTTGGCGGTAAAGACCGACCTTGCGCCCTTCTGCTATATCAAGGACAACAAGATCGTCGGATACGATATCGATATCATGGCGCGCTTCTGCAAGGCAAACGGCTACGGGCTGGAGGTGATAAGCACCGAAGTCTCATCCATTTTCATGGGTCTCGGCAATGGGATGTACGATGTATCGGCCACCGGCCTGACCGTGACGGAGGAGCGGAAGCAGAGCGTGAACTTCGCCGAGCCGGATTACACCGGCGGCGTGGTGGCGGTCGTTGCCAATCACGGACAGTTTGAAGCGCGCTTCAAGACGCTGCAGGATTTTGCGGGCACGACCGTGGGCGTTATGTCGGGCAGTATTCACGATACGATTATGAGCTCCGCCGTCAGCGGCTGCGAATTTAAGTATTTCGATGATGCATCCACGATGCTTCTTGCGTTGCAGACGGGCACGATAGACGCCATGGTGCATGATATGCCCGTCGCCCAACTTTCGGTCGCGCGCCAGCCCGATCTTGCGATTTTCCCCGGAACGCTTGCGCCCGATACCTATGGTTTTGGTTTGAAAAAGAACAGCCCGTTGACGGATGATATCAGCGATATCATTCGGGGATACCAGGAGGACGGCACACTTGACGCCATGAAAGAAAAATGGTTGGGCGCCGACGACAGCAAAAAGACCATCGATGTAGGGGAGTATGAAGCGACGAACGGCACCCTGCGGTATGCCCATGATTCCACGCTGGAACCCATGAGCTATGTGGGCGGAAACGGGCAGTCCCTCGGGTATGAGGTGGAACTCGTCTCCCTCATCGCCAAAGAGTTGGGGATGAAGTTGGAGATCACGCAGACCAACTTCAATTCGCTCATCAATATGCTGACAAGCGACCGTGCGGATATCGTTTCGGGCGCCATCAGCATCACCGACGAGCGCAAGGAGAGCATTGATTTCCCCATCTCCCATTATGTGGGCGGTTCGACGCTCGTTGTCCGCGGCGAAGATATGGGCATGGGCGCGGCCGCCTCAGGCGACGAAGATGTGGGATTCTGGGCCCGCCTCGGGAACAGTTTCTACAAGAATTTCGTGCAGGAAAACAGATGGGAGATGATCCTCTCTGGGCTCGGCGTCACCTTCCTCATCTCCGTCTGCTCGGCGATTTTGGGCACGGTGATCGGCTTCGGGCTCTGCATGGTGCGCCGCAGCCGCAGCAAGGTGGCATCCAAGATCGCGGCGGTCTTCATCAGGATCATTCAGGGCGTCCCCGTTCTGGTGCTCCTCATGGTGCTCTTCTATGTCGTATTTGCGGGCGCGAGGTTGGATGGGATCATCGTGGCCATCTTCGGCTTCTCCATCAACTTCGGCGTCTACGTCTCGGAGATGATGCGCACCGGCATCAACGCCGTGGATCCCGGCCAGTGGGAGGCGGCGTCCGCCATGGGCTTCGGGCGGGTCAAGACCTTTACAAAGGTCATCGCCCCGCAGGCGGCGCGTCACATTTTGCCCGTCTATAAGGGCGAATTCATCTCCATGGTGAAGATGACCTCCGTGGTGGGATATATTGCGGTGCAGGACCTCACCAAGGCCACCGACCTCATCCGAAGCCGCACCTTTGAGGCGTTCTTCCCGCTGATTCTGACCGCGATCCTCTATTTCCTGCTTGCATGGGGACTGACCCTTCTTTTAGGGCTCATCGAGATGAAGATCGACCCCCACCGCCGCCGCAGGGAGCCGCGGGGCGTAAACAGGAACATTTCCCTTGAGGAACTCCCCGAAGAGACTAAAACTTCACAGGACAGCGAACCCGTCATCACCATCTCCCATCTCAAAAAGGTGTTCCCCAACGCGACGCCGCTGAAGGACGTCAACGCCGTCATCCGCCGCGGAGACGTCATCTCCGTCATCGGCCCCTCCGGGACGGGCAAGAGTACCTTCCTGCGCTGTATCAACCGTCTGGAGACGCCGACGGAGGGACAGATCGAGGTGCTCGGCCAACCCGTGACGGGCGTCAAACCTGCGCAACTCGGCGCCGTGCGCCGCCGCATGGGCATGGTGTTCCAGAGTTTTAACCTGTTCAACCATCTGACGGTCATTGAAAATATCATGTTGGGGCCCGTACAACTGCTCGGCTGTACGCGGCAACAGGCCTACGAACGGGGAATGCGTTTGCTCGCCGGCGTGGGGCTTGCGGAAAAGGAACTCAACTATCCCGATGAGCTCTCGGGCGGGCAAAAACAGCGCGTCGCCATTGCGCGCACCCTCGGCATGATGCCCGAGATCGTCCTCTTTGACGAGCCGACCAGTGCGCTCGACCCCACCATGGTGGGAGAGGTGCTGGCCGTCATCCGCAAACTTGCCGAACAGGGGCTGACGATGCTCGTCGTGACGCATGAGATGAAGTTTGCGCGGGACGTCTCCTCGCGCGTCTTCTACATGGACGAGGGCGTTATCTACGAGGAAGGAACGCCGAAAGAGGTGTTTGATTGCCCCAAGACAGAGCGTTGCCGCGCGTTTGTCCACCGTCTGAAGACTCTCCACATCGATATCACTTCCAAGAAGTTCGACTTTATCGCCGCGGTGGAAGAGATCGACCGCTTCGCCCACAAACAGATGCTGAGCGCACGGCAACTCTTCAAGTACCAACAGATCTTTGAAGAACTGTGCGTGACGAGCATCCTGCCCGCCCTGCCGAATGAAGGGTGCGGGCTTGGCTTCGACGCCCTCTGCAGTGAGGACGGAAAGCAATGCGAGGCCGTCATCCGCTGGAGCGGGGAAGAATTCGACCCGCTGACGGAGGGAGATGTGCTGAGCGCGTCGCTCGCCGTCAGCCGTACCAAGAGCAGCGCCCACACCTATACAGACGGCATCAACACCGTGACCATTGTGTTTTAAGCCTTTGAGGAGAGAAGAAATGAGAACCGAGACAAAGAAGAAAAAACTGCCGTGCCTTTTGGCCGCTCTCTTTGCGGCCGTGCTGCTCTTCGGCGGGTGCAATGCAGGCGGCAACAAAAACGCGGATGACATCATCATTCTGTACACCAACGATGTGCACTGCGCCATCGATGAGGATATCGGCTACGCGGGGCTCGTGGCATACAAAAAGTGGTGCGAGCAAAGCACCCCCTATGTCACGCTGGTGGACTGCGGGGACGCCCTGCAGGGAGACGTCATCGGAACGGTCTCCAAGGGAGAATATCCCGCGGAACTCATGAACTACGCGGGGTATGACTTCGCGGTGCTCGGAAACCATGAATTCGGCTACGGAATGGAGCAGCTCGACAAGTTGATGGAAGTGAGCGGCGCGCAGTATCTCGGCTGCAATCTCCGCTATACGGGGACGGGCACCTCGGCGTTTCTCTCCCGCCTCCTGCCGTATAAGGTCGTCTCCTACGGCGAGGTGAAGGTCGGCTTTGTCGGGGTGTCGACGCCCGAGAGCATCGTAAAATCCGTGCCCGTGTACTTCTGCGATGAGAACGGGAACTACGTGTACGATTTCTACGGCGGAAGCGGGGAAGAACTGTACGGCTGCGTGCAGGAGAACGTGGACGCCTGCCTCAGGGAGGGCGCGGACCGCGTGGTGGTGCTCGCCCACCTCGGGACGGACGGATCCTCCTCGCCGTTTACCTCCCGCGAACTCATCGCAAACACGAAGGGGATCGACGCCGTTTTGGACGGCCATTCCCACAGCGAGATCTCCTGCGACATCATAAAAAATGCGGACGGGAAGAACGTGCTCCTCTCCTCCACGGGCACGGGGCTGTGCAATATCGGCCACCTCACCATCACCGCGGACGGTCTCCGCACGGGGCTCATCGGGACATATCCCGATAAGGACAGCGAGATGGCGGGCCGCATCGAGAGCATGGAGGAACGGTTCGAGGCAGAACTCGGAAAACGCGTCGGCGTGACGGAGGTGGCGCTTACGACGGCTTCCGATTCGGGGGTGCGCCTCATCCGCAACAGGGAGACCAATCTCGGCGATTTCTGCGCGGACGCGTACCGCGCCGTATCGGGGGCGGACATCGCGCTTGTGAACGGCGGCGGCATCCGCGCGAATCTCCCCGCGGGCGAGATCACCTACGGGGATATTCTGGGCGTACACCCCTACGGGAATTTCCTCTGCGTGGTAAGGGCCACGGGGCAGGAGATCCTCGACGCGCTGGAGATGGCGAGCCGCTTCTGCCTTTCAAGCCCCAACGAAGGCGAAAACGCCGTGGGAGAATGCGGAGGCTTTTTACAGGTATCGGGGCTGAAATATGTCATCGATACCTCCGTGGAGCCCACGGTGGAGACGGATGAGATGGGAAATTTCCTCTCCTGCGGGAATGTGCGGAGAGTAAAGGACGTCATGGCCCTCGGGGCGGACGGCAACTATACGGCGCTCGTGCCCGATAAGGTCTATACGGTGGCGTCCCACAACTACCTCATCAAGCAGGGCGGGGACGGGCTGAATATGTTTATGGATAACGCGCTTACGCTCGATGAGGGAATGCTGGACTACGAGGTCCTGATGACGTACCTCGCGGACGCCCTCCACGGCACGGTGGGCGACGAATACGCCCTCCCGCAGGGCCGGATAGAAGTCAGATAATACACCGCATTGCACACGAGAGAGGGCAGTCATTCGACTGCCCTCTCTCGTGGTTGAACACCGTGTGCGTAAGTTGAAGTCAAACACGACCTCTTGGTCCCTTCGTCGGACGCGGGCTACGCTTCCGAGCCCTTTGCGTAAACGCAAAGGGCAATTTCGCTTCGCCGCGTCCGCCTCTTCCCGAAAAATCTTGCTACGCAATCTTTTTCGGGAGCCCTTTGATTCTTGGTTAGGGACGACAAGAGATCGCGGACAAATCGCTTCACAATACAACGAGGCGGACTTCCAAACGGAAGTCCGCCTCGTTGGTTGAGGTGACGTGACTTGCGCCTTTGGCGGCGCGCCCCGGTGCACAGCACACCGTGCTGTGCAGTTTGCGGCATACTCCTATGTATTCCCGCAATTCGCCCGCAAACCGATTGCTCCCGCAATCGCCTCCACCCTCAAGTCACGTCATGGTTCGGAATCAAACAAAACCGCATGGACACAAGTCCATGCGGTTTTGTTGGTTGAGGTGACGTGACTTGAACGCCGCCGAAATGTGTAAAAACAAGCAAATTTTAAGAGAAAAAGGGGCTTTTTTTAAGGGTTTTCGCTTTACTACCCAAAACTTCCCCCAGAAAATAGGTGTGGGCGTAGATGGTCGTGCGCCGGCGGCGCCCGGGGACGTGGCGCGGGGGCGGCGGGCGGCATGGCGTAGATCTTCCCCACCGTGCGGTCGAAG
>CANRFK010000037.1 GCA_947629875.1 uncultured Clostridia bacterium | reverse complement strand
TCAAAAACGGGGAGAAGATCTCCATGTTCCCAGAGGGCACGCGCAACAAGAAGTCTGACGAAGAATTTTTGCCCTTCCACGGCGGCGCGGCGCTCATGTCCATCAAGACAAAGACGCCCGTCATCCCGTTCGTCATCTGCGAGCGTCCCAAGCCGTTCCGCCTCACGCATGTCGTGTTCGGGGAGCCCATGGAGCTCACGGAGTATTACGACCGCAAGCTCACCGCGGAGGAGTACGACGCGGCGGATGAAAAGCTCAAAAACCGCCTCTATGAGATGCGGGAAGAATACCGTGCCGCAAAGAGGGCGAAGAAGGGGAAGAAGAGGAAAAAATAAGTGCAAGTCATCGTAGCCCACAACTGCGGATTTTGCCGCGGCGTCCGCCGTGCGGTGGATACCGCGCTCTCCGTTCCGCCCGAAAATACCTACGTGCTCGGCGAGCTCATCCACAACGAGGATGTCGTCAAAAGCATCTCCGCGCGCGGCATTCCCACGGTGTCCTCTTTGGAAGAAGTCCCCGCGGGAGCCAATCTTCTCATCCGTTCGCATGGCGTGGGGAAGGGCATTTACGAAGTCTGCGAAAAGCGGGGCATCCGCGTCATCGACTGTACCTGTTCCTTTGTCGCGCGCACCCAGCGCATCGTCGCCGCGGCGTATGCTGCGGGGAAGACCGTCGTCATCGCGGGTCACAAGGATCATCCCGAGGTCGCGGGGCTCGTCGGCTGGTGCGAAGGGCGCGCCCGCGTGATCGGCTCCGAGGCCGACGATCTCTCCTGTTTTGCGGGTGAAAATGTCGTTTTGGTCTCCCAAACGACCTTTTCGGAGCAAAGATTTTGCAAAATTGTCCAAAATCTTCAAAAAGTTGGCCCCAAAACAGTTGAGATTTTCAAGACAATTTGTTATACTACTATTTGTAGGCAAAGGGAAGCCGAGCGTCTGTCCGAACTGTGCGATGCGGTCATCGTCATCGGCGGGGCGAACAGCAGCAACACGGAAAAACTTTGCGAGATCGCGTCGGCGCGGCACAAGCGGGTCATCCGCGTGGTCACAGCGAGCGATTTCAAATATGAAGAAGTCAAAAATTTTGAAAGGGTCGGCGTCATAGCGGGAGCGAGCACTCCCGATTGGCAGACTCAGGAGGTTCTCTGTAAGATGGAAGAAAACAACGCGGAAGTACAAGTGACGGAAGAAGTCACCGAAGAGACGCAGGCGGCCGAAGTGGTCGCGGAAGAGGTCAAGGCCGAGGAGCCGGCGGCTCCCGCGCCCGAGCCCGCCGAACCCGTAGCGGAAACGGCGGAAGAGCCCGCACCCGAACCCGCACCCGAGCCCGTAGAGGAGGCCGAAGCGCCTGCTTCCGAGCCTGTGGAGGAGGCGCCCGAGGCGCCCGTCCCCGAGCCCGTTCCCGCCAAGGAGCAGTCTCCCATGGAGAAGGCGCTTGCGGAAATGGACGGCAGCAAGAGATACAAGAAAAATCAAGTCATCAAAGTGACCATCGTCAGCGCGACCGACGAAGGGATCATCGTGAGCGGTTCCGAAAAGACGGATATCGCCGTAGCGAAGGAAGATCTCGACTGCGAAGAGTTCAAGCGCGCCGATTACGCAAAGCGCATCGGTGAGGAGATCGAAGTCATCGTCGTAGAGACGACGCCCAAGGTTCGCCTCTCCGAAAAGCAAATAAGGAAGCTCAAAGAAGAGGAAGCGCTCCTTGCGGAGATCGAGAGCGGCAAAGAATTTTCCGTCACCTGCACGGGCTTCAACAAGGGCGGCCTCACCGCAGAGTTCGGCACCTATCCCGTGTTCATTCCCGCGAGGGAGATTCGTTCGGGCTACGTGAAGGAACTCGATAAATACGTCGGCAAAAAACTTCGCCTCAAAGTGCAGAAGCCCGAAGATATCCGCAGAACGGGCAGGAAGGAGATCATCGCCTCCCAGCGCGCCATCATCGAAGCGGAGCGCGCGGAGAAGGAAGCGCAGAAGGCAGCCCGCGAAGCCGCATTCTTCGAGTCCATCCACGTCGACGACATCGTCGAGGGCAAGGTGGAGCGCGTCACGAGTTTCGGCGCCTTCGTCTCGGTGAACGGGTTCGATTGCCTCGCTCACATCTCCGATCTTTCTTGGACGGGCGTCAAGCAGGTCACCGACGTTCTCGAGATCGGCAAGCGCTACGAGTTCAAAGTGCTCAAGATCGACCTCAACAATAAGAAGGTCTCCATCGGATACAAGCAGTTGCAGCCCCAGCCTTGGGATCTCGCCGCCGAAAAGTATGCGGAGGGCGACGTTGTGCACGGCAAGGTCGTCCGCATCGTTCCCTTCGGCGCGTTCGTCGAACTTGAAAAGGGCATCGACGGTCTCGTGCACATCTCGCAGATCACGCACGAATGGCTGGAAAATCCCACTTCCGCGCTCACCATCGGCGAAGAGGTCGATGCGCAGATCATGAAGTTCGATCCCGCGGGCAGAAGGATCACGCTCTCCATCAAGGCGCTTCAACCCCGTCCCGAGTATGAGCCGCGCGAGCCCCGTCACGAGAAGGAAGAGGGCGGCAAGCAGGCGCGCCGCAAGGGCGGCCGCCGCAATGCGGAACCCGCCGAGGACGAGGAGTACAGAGAGTGGAAGGACGAAGGTTACAGCGGCGCCTCCATCTCCGAGCTCATCGGCAGCGACGAAGAGAAGTAAAGAAATCATTCAAATTCACCGAAAAAATCCGTTTTGCGACGGATTTTTTTGTTTATATTTATGTGAACGAACAAAGCGAGGAGCAACAATATGGAAAAACAGGGCAACATCAAAATTTCAAGCGAAAACATGATGCCGATCATCAAAAAATGGCTGTATTCGGAGAAGGACATCTTCCTCCGCGAGATCGTCGCCAACGCCGTCGACGCCATCACCAAGCATCAAAAACTCGTCGGCCTCGGCGAAGCGGTGGCCGAAGAAAACTACCGCGTCGACGTGCGCACCGATGAAAAGGCCGGCACGCTCACGGTGGAGGACAACGGCGTCGGCATGACGGAAGAGGAGGTGGAGAAGTACATCACCCAGATCGCCTTCTCGGGCGCCGCCGACTTTGTCGCCAAGTACGAAAAGGCGAACGGCGACGGTATCATCGGGCACTTCGGCCTCGGCTTCTACTCGGCCTACATGGTCTCCGAGAACATCGAGATCTTCACGAAGTCCTACCGCGAGGATGCTCCCGCCGTGCATTGGGAGTCCGACGGTAACAGCACTTACACCATCGGCGACTGCGAAAAGCCCGCCCGCGGCACCAAAATAGTCATGCACATCGCGCCCGAGGAGAAGGAGTTCTTAAAGGAAGCAACCATCCGCACCCTTCTTCACAAATACTGCGCCTTCATGCCGTACCCCATCTACCTAAACGCCAAAGAGGGGGAAGAGAACAAGCCCGTCAACACCACCGAGCCCCTGTACGACAAGCAGCCCAAGGACTGCACAGAGGAGGAATACAAGACCTTCTACCGCGAGACCTTCTCGGACTTCAACGAGCCGCTCTTCTGGATCCACCTCAACATGGAATATCCCTTCCGCCTCAAAGGCATTCTCTACTTCCCCAAGGTGAGAAAGCAGGTCGAGCTCGAGCGCGGGCAGGTCAAACTGTACTGCAACCGCGTGTACATCGCCGACAACATCAAAGAGGTCATTCCCGAATTTCTGATGCTCCTGAACGGCGTCATCGACTGTCCCGATATCCCGCTCAATGTCTCCCGTTCCTTCCTGCAAAACGACAGCGAGGTGCAGAAGATCGCAAAGCACATCACCAAGAAGGTCGCCGATAAGCTCATCGCCCTCTACAAGGACGACAAGGAGAAATACGAGGCCTGCTGGTCGGATATTGCCACCTTCGTCAAGTTCGGCTGCATCAAGAACGACGACTTCTACAACAAGATCAAGGACGTCATCATCTACAAAAATTTGAATGGGGAATACCGTCCCTTAACGGGCTACTTCGGCGAGGCGGTCTCCGAGGCAGATGCCAAAGAGGGGAAGGAGCCGCAGGCGGTCTACTACGTCTCCGACGAGAGCAAGCAGGCGCAATACATCTCCATGTTCAAGGAGGCGGGGCTGGACGCCATCGTCTGCGATACCTTCATCGACCCGCACTTCATCAGCTACATCGAGTACAAAAATCCCACCCAAGTGCGCTTTTTGCGCATCGACGCCGACATTGCCGAAGCCCTCAAAGCAGGCGGCGAAGAGGACAAGGAACTTGCGGAGATCTTTACAAAGGCGATCGGCGACAAGGCGAAGGTCAAGACGGAGAAGCTCAAAAACACATCGGTGCCCGCCGTCGTCAACGTCTCCGAGTTCATGCGCAGAATGTCCGAGATGAACGAGTTTTACAGGATGGGGGAGACGCCCGCCGAAGTGACGCTCGTCGTCAACACGGCGTGTGCGGCGGTCGAGGCACTGCGCGGCGCGGAGGAAGAGGCGCAAAAGACGGCGGCAGAGCAGATCTACTACACGGCGCTCATGAACTATCGGCAGCTCACCCCGGAGGAGCTTGAACGCTTCACCGCAACGAGCGTGGCGCTTCTTGAAAAATATTTGCGAAAATGAGCAAAATATTTTCAAATTTGCTATTGACAACGCGCCAAACCGCTGATATAATATTAGGCAGTGTCAATGATGTGAATATTTCACATTTTGTCGGCAAACAGGAGGTAATATTGTGAACGGAACAGTCAAGTGGTTCAATGACGGTAAAGGGTATGGCTTCATCTCCAACGACGAAGGCGGCGACGATGTGTTTGTGCATTTCTCCGCGATCCAGACGGAAGGTTTCCGCACGCTGAAGGAAGGCCAGAAGGTCACGTTCGAAACGGAACCCGATCCCAAGGACAGCGGCAAGCTCCGCGCCGTCAACGTTGTGCCCCTTTCATAAGAGGGAACATAAGCGAACAAAAAAACGCGCTTCGGCGCGTTTTTTCCTTACTTGCCCCATCCTTGGGAGGAGGGAAGGGGGGTGGGGCTCCTTATACACTCGCCCGTCTCTCCGGCGTCCGCCCGCCCGTTCCTCCCGCGTCATTCTGAACCCGCCCTCGTTTCACGCGTCATTCTGAGTGGGGGCGTAGCCCCCCGAAGAATCCCGACCAACGAAGTCCGTCTTGCCCTCTCCTTGGGAGAGGGGAAAGGGGGGCACCCTCATACCGACCGCAGGGAGTGTATCTTGGCTCCCCCTTGAGGGGTAGCTCCGCCGCTTGCGGCGGTGAAGGGGTGTCACTGCTCCACAGCCTCTCAAAAAAACCGCCCGCAGAGCGGGCGGCCTCTCATTCTTCTTTTGCCTGTGCGCGGAATTCGGCGTACTTCTCCAAAATCGCGTTCTGGAGCAGTTCGCGCGTTTCACTGTTCAACGGATGCGCAACGTCCTTAAAGGTCCCGTCCGATATCTTTCTGCTCGGCATTGCAATAAAATATGCCCCGTCTTTCTCGAAGATTTTAATGTCGTGCACGACAAAGCACCCGTCAATCGTGATAGACGCAACGGCGCGCAACTTTCCTTCCGGATTGCGGACTTCCCGAATACGTACATCTCCAATATCCATGTCGCTCCTCCTTATGTATCTTTCTTGTTCACTATATTATCACTTTCTTATATAAATTTCAATAAAATTCTAAAAATTTTAGTAAGAATTTCATAAAATTTCACAAAATCGGCGTTTTCGGCGTACGATGAAGTATGTTTTTCGACGAAATCGCCACATTCGGCGGCTTTTATTTTATCGGGATCGGCGGCGTGAGCATGAGCGCGCTCGCCCGTCTCTTGCACGATCGGGGCGCCAAAGTGCGCGGAAGCGACGATACCGGGAGCGAACTTACCAGCAAACTTTGCGCCTGCGGCATCCCCGTGCACATCGGGAGCGGGGAGAAGATCACGGAAGAGACCGTCGTCTACACGGGCGCCATTGCGGAGGGACACCCCCAACTCAAAGCCGCGCGCGACGCAAAAAAGCGCCTCATCGGGCGGGCGGAACTGCTCGGCATGGTCGCCTCCTCCTTCCCGCACGTGCTCTCCGTCGCGGGGTGCCACGGAAAGACGACGACGAGCAGCATGCTCGCGCACATCTTCCTCCGCGGCGAACGCCCATTCACCTCGCACATCGGCGGGGAAGACCTCGCGCTCGGCAACTATACCTCGACGGGCGGGGACTACTTCATCACCGAGGCGTGTGAGTTCAAGCGCAGTTTTCTCTCCCTGCGAAGCGAGCTCGCCGTCATTCTCAACTGCGACAGGGATCACACCGACTGCTATCTTTCGCAGGAGGAGCTCACCGGGGCGTACCGCGCCTTTGCGGCAAATTCACAGCGCGTCATTGTCAATGCAGACGATCTCGTGGCGCGTAAAATTCCGCACGCGCTCTCCTTCGGGCTGTATGCGGGCGACATCCGCGCCGAAAATTTCCGTTCGGTGGGGGAAAAATATTCGTTCACCGTCACCGAGCGTGGCATCCCCGTCATCCGCGTGCGCCTCTCCGTCGTCGGAAAGGTACACGTCTACAACGCGCTCGCGGCATACAGTGCGGCGCGGCTCTACGGCTTCACGGCGGAGGAAATTGCCCGCGGTCTGGAAAATTTCAAAGGCGTCAAACGCCGCTTCGAGCTTGTGGGAACGCTGTGCGGTGCGCCCGTCGTCTGCGACTACGCCCACCACCCGCGCGAGATCGCCGCCACGCTCGAGACTGCCCGCAGGCTCTCGGAGGGCGCCGTCCGCGTCGTCTTTCAGCCCCACACCTACACCCGCACGCGCGACCTCATGGAGGGCTTCGTTCAGGCGCTCCGCACGGCGGAAAATCCCATCATCTACAAGACGTACGCCGCCCGCGAACCCTTCGATCCCGCGGGGAGCGCCGTCGCGCTTGCGGGGCGCATCGCAGGGGCGCGGTATTCGCAGACGCCCGAACAGCTCCTGCGCCGCCTCAAAAAGGACATCGGGGAGGGGGACATGGTGCTCGCCCTCGGCGCGGGCAACATCTACGATGTCATGCGCGGGCTCACAGAGAGCGGGAGCGCAGACGGATAAATCGGCGCACATTCCGCATTTATACGTTTCAGCATGCGCAAATCAAAAATTTTTACAAATTTATGCGTTCGTTGCTTGACGGAATTCCGCGCGCGTACTATAATATGAAAAAAGATCAGTTTGGAGGCATAGTATGGCACGCAAAATTTACGATCCCGCCACGGAGGAGGCGCGCATCTTCCACGAGGAGGACTGCGACTTAACATTGTTGAAGGGCAAGACGGTCGCCGTTATCGGCTTCGGAAGTCAGGGACATGCCCACGCGCTCAACCTGCGCGATAGCGGCGTCAAGGTCATCATAGGCTTGAGGAAGGACGGCAGAAGTTACGCCATCGCCAAGGAGGCGGGCTTTGAGGTGCTTCCCGTCAAGGAAGCGGCGGAGAAGGCGGATATCATCATGATGCTCACGCCCGACGAAAAGATGGCGGATATCTACCGCGAGAGCGTCGCGCCCGTCCTGAAAGCGGGCAAATACCTCGCGTTCGCGCACGGCTTCAACATTCACTATAAGCAGATCGTCCCGCCCGCGGATGTCAACGTATTCATGATCGCGCCCAAGGGTCCCGGCCACACGGTGCGCAGCGAATATCTGGAAGGGCACGGCGTGCCCGACCTCGTCGCCGTCTATCAGGATCCCTCGGGCGATACCTTCGACGTGGCTCTCGCCTACGCGCTCGGCATCGGCGGCGCCCGCGCAGGGGTTCTCGAGACGACCTTCCAATGCGAAACGGAGACCGACCTCTTCGGCGAGCAGGCCGTTCTCTGCGGCGGCGTCACCGCGCTCATGAAGGCGGGCTTCGAGACGCTCGTCGAGGCGGGCTACGATCCCCGCAACGCCTACTTCGAGTGCATCCACGAGATGAAGCTCATCGTCGATCTCATCTACGACGGCGGCTTCAAGAAGATGCGCTATTCCGTGTCGGATACGGCGGAGTTCGGCGACTATGAGACGGGCAAGCGCATCGTCACCGACGAGACCAAGAAGGAGATGAAGAAGGTGCTCGAAGAGATTCAGGACGGCACGTTTGCCTCCAAGTGGATCTCGGAGAATAAGAGCGGCGGAAGAGCGCACTTCATCGCCTGCCGCGAGCGCGAGGCCAACCATCCGCTCGAAAAAGTGGGCGCCGAGCTTCGCAAACTCTACGCTTGGAACGCCGAGGATAAGTACAGCGAAACCAAGTAATTTGCGAAGAGTTATCACCCAAAAACCAAATTTTTGAGGCGCCATTTCCAAACCCAACAAACGGAATGTCATTTCAAAACAAAAATCGTGTAAAGCGGCGGCTACACTTCCGCCGCTTTTCTCTTTCTTGCCTTCCCCTTGAGGGGAAGGTGTCACGTAGTGACGGATGAGGTGTCTGCCACTCCTTGTTCCTTATGCCGCGCCCTTTGCTTGTCCCTCATACCGAGCCCTTTGCCCGTCCGCGTAAGCGGACGGGCGGCGCCCCGCGCGCACTATTCGTCTACCAAGCGCGGCACGAGGAGCGTAGCGACGAAGTAGTGTATCTTCCCCAAAAAATTTTTTCGCATTTTTCAAAAAAATTTGGCACATACCCCGCATGCCGCCGAAAATCCGGTGGTACAATACAATTGAGAAGAGAAAAAGAGCGTGGCAAGACCGCGCGCCAAGCAAAAAAAGCCCTCTGCCGTGCGGAGCGCGGCTGCCGCAAGAGCGGCGGCAGCGCGACGCACGGCGGAGGGCTTTCAGAGGAAAATTTTTATAAAAATGCCTCGGAAATTTTTTGCAAAAAAGCGTACAAAAAATTCAATTTTGGTATTGAAAGTAGCGTCAAAATATAGTATAATATACTCGGTGTACAGGGGTACGCAAATCAAGCGCGCCGCAAGGGAAAAACGGTCGGCGGAAAGGAGCTCGCATGCAGAAGACGATGAACGAAGAGAACGCAAATTATACCGATTTCCCGCTTCATCTTTTTCATCACGGCAAGAACGATAGGATCTATGAAACGTACGGTGCGCATCCCGAAGAGCGCGAAGGCGAAAAGGGATATGTGTTTCGCGTCTGGGCGCCGCACGCAAAGTCCGTCTCCGTCGTCGGCGATTTCAACGGCTGGAACGATTGCGCCAACCTCATGGAGCGCATGATTGACGGTGAGAGTTTCGAGCTCTTCATCGCGGGGCTCAAAGAGTACGACGTCTATAAATATTGTATCACCGCGCAGGACGGCAGAAAACTCATGAAGGCCGATCCCGTTGGCTTCCACACCGAAACGCCGCCCGCAACAGCCTCCAAACTCTACGACCTCGAAGGCTATGCGTGGAGCGACGGCGACTATCGCAAAAAGCTCTGCTCCCGCGATCCGTTCACTTCTCCCATGAACATCTACGAGGTAAATCTCCTCTCGTGGAAGCGCCATGCGGACGGAAATTTCCTCTCGTACAGAGATCTTGCAAACGAACTTGTCTCCTATGTGAAGGAGATGGGCTATACACACGTTGAATTTATGCCCGTGACGGAATATCCCTACGAGGGCTCGTGGGGATATCAGGTGACGGGCTATTTTGCGGTCACTTCCCGCCTCGGCACGCCCAAAGATTTTATGTATCTCGTCGATGCGTTCCACAAGGCGGGCATCGGGGTCATCGTCGATTGGGTGCCCGCGCACTTCCCCAAGGACGCGCACGGCCTCTATGAATTTGACGGCCAGCCGCTCTACGAGAGCAGCCAGTGGGACAGGATGGAGCACAAGAGCTGGGGCACCCGCCGCTTCGATTACGGGCGGGACGAAGTTCTTTCCTTCCTCATCTCGGGCGCGTGCTTCTTCTTCGATAAATTCCACATCGACGGGCTCCGCGTCGACGCTGTCGCCTCCATGCTCTATCTCGATTACGACAAGCGTTCGGGCGAATGGGTGCCCAACATCTACGGCGAAAATAAAAATCTCGAAGCCATCGCCTTTTTGCGCAAACTGAATGAGGCGGTATTTTTGCGCTTCCCGCACGCCCTCATGATCGCGGAGGAGAGTACGGCGTGGGGGGGCGTCACGAAGCCGGGCTCGGTTGGCGGCCTCGGGTTCAATTTCAAGTGGAACATGGGCTGGATGAACGACATGCTCTCCTACCTCACCCTCGACCCGTACTTTCGCATGGGCAGCCACAACAAACTCACGTTCTCCATGATGTACGCCTTTTCGGAAAATTACGTTTTGCCCATTTCGCACGACGAGGTGGTGTACGGGAAGGGATCGCTCATCAACAAAATGCCGGGCGAATATGCGGAGAAATTCGCGGGTGTGCGCGCCTTTTTGGCCTATCAGATGGCGCACCCCGGTAAGAAGCTCAATTTCATGGGGTATGAATTCGGGCAGTTCAAGGAGTGGGACTACCGCGAAGGCCTCGAATTTTTCCTGCGCGATACCTACGAAATGCACGGCAAACTCTCCGTCTTCGTGAAGGCGCTCAACGAGTTCTATAAAGAGACGCCCGCACTCTATGAGATCGAGGATAGCTGGGACGGCTTTGAGTGGCTCGCCGTCGACGACGCCGACCGCAACATCGTCTCCTTCATCCGAAGGGACAAGACGGGAGGCGAAGTCATCGCGCTCGTAAGTTTTTCGGGCGTCGATGCGACGGACTACCTTCTCGGCGTAGACAAGCGCGGGCAATACAAAATTGTGTTCTGCACGGACGATAAGAAATTCGGCGGGGAGGGCAAGCTCACGAAAAAGACGGTTACGGCGGTCAAGCGTCCGAGCCACGGCAAGCCGTACTCGCTGCCCATCGCCGTTCCCAAATTTACGGCGCTCTATCTCGTGCGCCGTCCCGATGCACAAAAGCCTGCAAAGGCAAAATAAATTTGACCTTAAATACGGGGGGTATTTTGGTATGTTGAGAAAGAAAGAATGCGTTGCAATGCTCTTGGCGGGCGGACAGGGCTCACGGCTCTACGCCCTCACCAACAACATTGCAAAACCTGCAGTCGCCTTCGGCGCGAAATATCGGATCATCGATTTCCCGCTCTCCAACTGCATCAATTCGGGCATCGACACGGTGGGCGTGCTCACGCAGTACGAACCGCTCGAGCTCAACGAATATATCGGAAACGGCCAGCCGTGGGATTTAGACCGCGCGTTCGGCGGCGTGCACATTCTCTCGCCCTATCAGGCGAAGAAGAAGTCCTCGTGGTTCGAGGGCACGGCGAACGCCATCTATCAGAACATGTCGTTCATGAAGCGGTATGATCCCGACTATGTGCTCATCCTCTCGGGCGACCACATCTATAAGATGAACTACGCCGAGATGCTCCGCGCCCACAAGGCGACGGGGGCGGACTGCACGATCGCCGCCATCGAGGTGCC
>CANRFK010000036.1 GCA_947629875.1 uncultured Clostridia bacterium | reverse complement strand
CTCTTCCACGCCTTCAACGTCCGCTCGGACAGGGCGAACCTCAAAGATTTGTTCTCCAACCGCGCCCTGCTTCTCACAATTGCCGTCGGCGTCCTCGTCAACGTGCTCCTCGTCGTCGTGCCGCCGCTGTGCTCCGCGTTCGACCTCGTGCCCTTAAACGGTGCGCAGTGGGCGGCCGTCGCGCTCCTCTCCTTCTCCATTGTGCCCGCGGGCTTTTGCTATAAGGCGCTCGCGCAGTGCAAGTTCAGAAGGCGCGGAAGGCGTATCCCGCTTCGCGGAAGTGCGCAATGATGCGGGGAAGCGCCTCTACGGTCGCCCCGTGCCCCGCGCCGTCGTGCATGAGGAGAACGACGCGCGTTTTGTTTCCCGCCGTCCTCACCGCGGTCTCAACAATGCTCTCCGCCGTGGCGTTCTTTGCAACGCCGTCGCCGCACTCGGCGTTCCAGCTTATTACGGTGTAGCCCTGCGCCTCCACGAGAGATTTTTGCCGCGCCCGCTTTTCGCCGCCGTAGGGAAAGCGGTAGAGGGTGGGGGAAACGCCCGTCACGTCTCTTATGACGGCCGCACAGTCGGCAATGTCCTTGAGGAGCGCCTCGTCCGAGGCGTAGATCTGCGAGGCGATGTGCGTTGTGGAATGTACGCCGATGGAGTGCCCCTCCTTCGCCATGCGGCGCAAAATCTCGCGGCGGCCGTACACGCGGTCGCCCACCACAAAGAAGGTCGCCTTCACGTTCTCCTTATTCAGCGTGTCGAGAATGGCGCCCGTCACTTTGGTGGAGGGGCCGTCGTCAAACGTGAGATAAATTTGCTTTTCGGTGTCGGCGAACACGACCGCGGGTTTTGCGGCCGTCGTGTAGCGGGTGCCGAAGTGCGCCAGAAACACGAGCAGCGCAACAAAAAAGACGGCAAAGGGAATGTACTTTTTCTGCATATTTGAAGTTTGCGGAAATCCGCGGAAAATATTTACAACGCCGCGCAGTTGTGGTATAATGGCGAAAAAGGAGAGATTTATGATTTCACAAAAGGTTTTCGGAACAACGGCAGCGGGACAGGAAGTGCTCGCCTTCACCCTTGCGGACGGCGCGGCGCACGCGACAATCTTAAACTTCGGCGGCATCGTGCAGAGCATCGTCGTGCCCGATAAAGAGGGCAACCCCACCGACGTCATTTTGGGCTACAACGACGTTGCGGGCTACGAACAAAACGGCGGCTATCTCGGCGCGCTCATCGGCAGGTTCGGCAACCGCATCGGCGAGGGAAAGCTCACCATCGGCGGCAAGCAGTACAATTTGTATTGCAACGACCGCGGCAATCATCTCCACGGCGGAAAGGACGGTTTCAACAAAAAAATCTGGAACCACAAGATCGAGGGCGATACGCTAATTCTTTCCATCGTCTCGCCCGACGGCGAGGAGAACTACCCCGGCACGCTCGAAGTGGAAGTGCGCTACACCTTCAAGAACGGCGAGCTCGGAATTTGCTACCGCGCGACGACGGACAAGGCGACGGCGGTCAATCTCACCAACCACGCCTACTTCAATCTGAACGGCGAGGCGGACGGCTCGATTTTGGATAACGAGCTGTGGATCGACTGCGATATGATAACGCCCACCAATCCCACGATGATCCCCGTCGGCGGATATCGGATGGTGAAGGGCACACCCTTCGACTTCAACACGCCCAAACCCATCGGGCGGGACATCGAGGCCGACGACATCGACTTAAAACAGGGGGGCGGCTACGACCACTGCCACGTGCTCAAAAACAAGTGCGGCGAATACGTAAAGTACGCCGTTGTAAAGAGCAAAAAGACGGGTATCACCATAACTTGCTTTACCGATATGCCCGCCGTGCAATTCTACGCGGGCAACGGGCTCAACCAACAGGGCAAGCACATTTTTTACGGAAAGCGCGCGGGCTTCTGTTTGGAGACGCAGGCCATTCCCAACAACGTGAACGTGCCCGAGTACGCCCAAAGAGGCAGCTCGATTTTGGAGCCCGGCAAGGTTTATTCCTTCAAAGCGGCGTACAAATTCGGAATTTAACGCGGAGCCGTTGAGAACAAACCCCATATTTCAGGCGCAAATTTTGCGGAAAAAACTAGGTCATAAAAAAAGTTTTTCCGCTTTCAAAGCTCCCTGCTGCGCCGCGCGCTGCCGCCGCCCTTGCGGCAGCCGCGCGCGTTGCAGCAGGGAGCTTTTTTTTTCGGACGGCGCACCCGCTTGCTCACTTTTTCCTCTTCACAATGTAATGGTACCACGAAAATTTTGCCTTTTCGGGGATATATGCCAAACTTTTTGAAAAAAGTTAAAATTTTTTTGCCCCTCCCCCTGTGTCCCCCTCCCGAGGAGGGGGCAAGAATAGGAAGGCTCCAAGAAGGGGGCAATGGCGCGGGAGAAAATGTGCGGAAAATCTTGCAAAATTTTTGCGGGCGTGATATACTGACAGTGCCACACAATTTTATATTTATTCCAAATGCGGCTACACTGGCATTTAGTGTATCCCCTTTTTCCGCATTTGGAGAAATTGTGTGGCAACAATCTCGGGATACTCAATGCGGGCGTTCCGTGATTGGAGCGTCCTTATTTTTTTGCCCGCGGAAAAACAAAAAGGAGAAAGGGAACATGAAACAAAAATTTTTGACTGTGCTGTTGGCAATCGTGGCGGCATTTTGCCTCTGTTTCGGCCTCGCGGCGTGCGGAAAGGATGGTGACGGCGGCACAGGCGGAGAGGGGACCTGTAAACACCAATATACGGCTGATAACGTTTGTATTCTCTGCGGCGAGGAATGGGGGTATACCAAAGGTCTCAATTATGTTTACGATGAGGAAACGGATACATACGCGGTTGGAGAGAATGTGAACGCAAGCGGGAAAGTGATTCTTCCCTACGGGTATCAGGGGAAATTTGTGACGAAAATCGGGAGGTTGGCGTTTTCGGGTTATGATGGAACGAATAGTTTTTATAGCGAATTGACGAGCATCACGATTCCGAACTGCGTGACTTCGATAGGGGATGGTGCGTTTGCATTGTGCACGGGGTTGACAAGTGTAACCATTCCCGACGGCACAACCCTGATAGGAAACAGCGCGTTCTTCGGTTGCGATGGGCTGATGAGCGTGACGATCGGGAACGGCGTGACTGAAATTGGGAACGGGGCGTTTTATGAGTGTAGGAGGTTGGCGGAAATCGCAATTCCCGATAGTGTGACTTCGATAGGGGATGGTGCGTTTGCAGATTGTAGCGGGCTGACGGGCGTGATCCTCGGGAACGGAGTGGCCGAAATTGGGGAGGGGGCGTTTGAGAATTGCTATAAACTGGTGGAAGTGTGGAACCACTCGAGTTTGGACATTCGAGAGGGGGATCGGGACAACGGAGAGGTTGCGCATTATGCCGATCATGTTTACTCCGGCAATGAAGCGAGCAAGCGGACAGTGACGGACGACGGTTACATCTTTTATGAGGACGAAGAGTGTTTGCTTGGATATTGCGGGACGGAGAAATCTCTTACTCTGCCCGCAAAGTCTTCGTACGGAGATGACTATTGGATTTATCAATACGCGTTTTATTATTACGATGTACTGACGAGCGTTACGATTCCGGACAGTGTGACATGGATTGGGCGGGAGGCATTCCGCGGTTGCACGGGACTGACGAGCATTACCATTCCGGATAGCGTGACTGGAATTGGGGAAAATGCATTCGAGGGGTGCCGTGGGCTGACACGTATCGAAATCCCTGACAGTGTCACCTCGATTGGGAGTTGTGCGTTCTATAATTGTAGCGGGCTGACGAGCGTGACGATCGGGCACGGCGTGACTGAAATTCAGTTTGCCGCATTCGGTAGTTGCAGTGAGTTAACGGACATTCAATTCAAAGGTACGGTTGCCGAGTGGCAGACTATCCAGCCTTTGTGGAGCATTTTTACCGACGATTACACCGTGACGTGTACGGACGGGACGGTGGATGAAAAGGGGAATGTGACGTATTTTGATTGAAGGATAGGCATGAAAATACGGAGCTCCGCCGCGGGAACGCGGCGGAGCTTTCATCATGAGGAGATGTGCGGGAGAGAAGCGAGCGTATGAGGGGAGGCGAGCGCGCGGGGGCGAGAGAGGAAAGCGCACGGGGAGGGGGTAACCCCCTCCATCGCCTACGGCGGAGCCGTCTCATGCGGGTAGAGCCCCGCATTCGGTCACCGTTCGCGCCTACCGATGCGCGAACTTACCGCGGAACGCCTCGCACAGCCCACAGGGCTGAAAAGAATGGGCTCCCGAAAAAGATTTGCGTAGCAAAGATTTTTGGGGAAGAGGAGACGCCGCTCTTAAAACAAGCCTTTCGCAAGAAAGGCGCAAACAAAGGGCGCGCGTCGACGAGGTGCGTTCTGCGACCCTTCAAAAGGGGGCAGCCAAGGGGAGGGGCAGAAGGGAGCGGGAGAAAATGTGCGGAAAATCTTGCAAAAATTTTGCGGGCGTGATATACTGACAGTGCGACATAAACGAATAAAAGATTGGCAAGTGGTTATACCAGGCGTAGGTGTATCCTTATTTTCCGCTTGTCAACCTTGGAAAATTCGTTTGTGTCGCAACAACCACGGGATACTCCATGCGGGCGTTCCGTGATTGGAGCGTCCTTATTTTTTTGCCCGCAAATTCATTTACGGAGGAATTGTTATGCACAAATGTTCCAAGTGCGGGATGGAGTTCGACGGAAATTTCTGTCCCCGATGCGGCGAGAGGTTCGCCGAAGAAAAAACTTGCCCGAAGTGCGGTGCGACCCTTTCGGGGAGCGCGAAGTTCTGCCCCGAATGCGGCCATTCGTTTTACGAGACCCCTGCGGCAAAGCCTGCGCCCGTCGCCGAGCCAGAGCCCGTTGCTGCGCCCGAGCCTGCGCCTTTAACAGAGAAGCCCGAAAAGACGGGGAAGCCCGTCACGGCGGGCGTGCGCAAACTGTATGCCGCCGTCTCTGTCCTGCCCGCGGTTTTGCTCGGGCTATTTTCCGTGCTCCTGTTTCTCATTTTCCTCGCGCCCGTCGCGGTGACGGGCGGCGGCAGTTTGATGGGAGTGAAGATCCCGAGCATGAGCTATGGCAACGTCTATGCGGGTTCCGACTACGCGGGAATGTCCTTCGCGGGCTCTGTCACGGCGCTCATCGCGTTTGCCGCTCTTGCGGTGTTTGTCGCATTTCTCGTTGCTGTCGCAAACGTCTTTTGCAAACTGCGCGATAAGCGGTATACGGTCGCAGGTAAAAAGATCTTTCTGCGCAACATATTGACCGCCGTCGGCTACATACTGTTCTTTGCGCTCTTTGTCATCTCCTGTATTCTGATGGGGCAAATCGCAAGCGCGGGCGGCGGGCTCGGCATGATGAAGGCGGGCGCGGCTCCCATTCTCGTGCTCGTGTTCACGCTTGTTTGCTCACTTGCCGCGTTGGCGTGCGCGTTTGCGGGAGTCCATCTCCGCAAGACCTATCCCGCGCTCATTGAGGAGCAAGAGGAGAGGATCGCGGCGGCAAAGCCCACGAGGGCGGAGACGTGGATCAAAAGACACAAGGCGTGGACGGCGGGCATCTCCGCCCTGCTCGTCGTTGCGATCGCCGTCGGTATCGCCGTTCCCGTGGGGCTTTCCAACCGCCACAACGGGACGTATTACGCCTACAACGGCGACACGGAGGAGTACGACACGACGAGATATTATAAACTCTCGGGCAACTCTTGGGTAAATGAAAACGGGGAGAAGGGCAAGATCTCCTTCGACGGCAAAAAAGCGATCCTCACCTACGACGCCATGGAGGGCGAGGACATCTTCGGGGATCTCGCGGAAGAAACGGGAGAAGCGGAGGGGATGGAGGCCACGATCGACAGCGACGTATTGAATATCGGCGGGGTCGTTTATGCCAAAGAAAAACACGGGCACATGACCGACCGCGGCGAGTGCGCTTGCGGACACCTCAATCTGCAAGTGGAATTAAAGGAGGACGGCACGTACTGCATCACGGGGCCGGGGCTCTTCAAGGGCGGCGATCTCGTCATCCCGGGCGAGCATTTGGGGACGCCCATCACGGAGATCGCGCACGGTGCGTTTCAGGATAATTGGACCAATGACGATTACCATGGGGTCGAAAATCTTGAAATTTCCGAAGGCGTGACGACGATAGGGCGCAGTGCATTCTATTGTCTCAATCCGAAGAGCGTGATCATCGGCAGCAGCGTGACCTCGATCGGAAGCATGGCGTTCTGCGGATGCAAAAAACTGACGAGCGTGACGATCGGGAGCGGCGTGACCGAGATCAAAGACATGGCGTTTAATGATTGCACCGCGCTGAAGAGCATTGACATTCCCGCAAGCGTAGTTACGATCGAGGAGAGCGCGTTCAGCAAATGCAAAAAACTGATGGGCATTACAATCGGGAACGACATGGCCACGATCGAGGAAAGGGCGTTTCAGGACACCGCGTACTACAATGAAGCATCGAATTGGGACGAAAGCGGCGTGCTCTACATCGGCGATCATCTCATTGAGGCAAAGAGCACGGTCTCGGGCACATATACGGTAAAGGCGGGCACCAAGGCGATCGCAGAACGCGCATTTGCGGGGTCTTCGTATGATCATAGCGGCGTTTGTTCGAATCTGACGGGCATCGTCATTCCCGACAGCGTGGTTGCGATCGGAGGTGAAGCGTTTCAGGCTTGCACCGGGCTCATAAGCGTGACGATCGGCAGCGGTGTGACCGAGATAAGGAAAAGTGCGTTCTCGGGCTGTACCGGGCTGACAAACGTGACGATCGGCAGCAGCGTGACCACACTCGGAGAAGGGGCGTTCGCCGGTTGTACCGGGCTTACGAGCATTGTAATTCCCGACAGCGTAACTTCGATCGGAAGCAATGTGTTTGAAAGTTGCAGTAAATTGACGGATATTCGATTCAAAGGAACGGTTGAGAAGTGGCAGGCGACCAAAAAAGATTATTCGTGGAATTATAAAATAAGCAACTACACCGTGACTTGCACGGACGGGACGGTGGATGAAAAGGGGAATGTGACGTATTTTGGGGAATAAAAATAAGGTGGAGATTTCTCGACTACGCTTCGCTCCACTCGAAATGACAATGTAATGCGCCCCGCGGCTCTGCCGCGGGGCAAAAGGGAAAGATACGCTACTTTGCCCTGCGGGCTTGTGCCGCGCTTAGTAAACGAATGGTGCGCGCGGGACACCGAGAGCCCGCCGCGCAACGCGCGGCGGGCTCTCGGTTCGGTATGAGGGGAAGGGCGGGGCGATTGTGTACACCCCTTCCGTCACCTGCGGTGACACCCACCCCTTGGAGGGGTGGGCAAGGGGGGCTAACGCCGACCTCCGCCGGGGAAACCGCCGCCGCCCGGGGGCATACCGCCGCCGCCCGGGGGCATACCGCCTCCGCCGGGGAAGCCGCCGGGGTTGCCGATGCCGCCCGAAGAGCCCACCGTCGTAATTCTCGATGTCACCGTGAAGGTGCAAAGAGACGAATTGCCGCCGTAGATCGCGTACTCGCTGCCCGTTTGCAGTTCGGGGCAGGAGATGATGACGGAGCGGCACTTCTTCCGCGGCGTATAGTAGAAGATGGCGTTGCCGTCCTGATCGGTGAGGGTGAGGTTGGTGCCCGCGGCGATGTCCTTTTCCTTTGCGAACGAAACGATGTTCTGCGCCGAGTTCTGCGCGGGGGTCTCCACCATGCCGACGGGCCCGACGGCGAACAGATATCCGCCGTCCACGAGGATGCCGCCGTTGGAGTCGAGCGCGGCGTTTCCGCCGTTCGTGGGGCCCGACACGTACACCGCGCCGCCCGAGATGCGCATGGAGCCGTTGGAGTCGATGCCGTCGCCCTCGGCGGACACCTCCAAAAAGCCGCCCGAGATGACGATGTGGCAGTTGGGGTTGTTTCTGTCCTTGTTCGCCGAGCCGTCCGAGGCGTTCACCCCGTCGTCCGCGGCGTTGACAAAGACGTTGCCGCCCGAAATTTCCACCTTCGCGGCCTCCAAGCCCTCATAGCAACGAGTAATTTCGGCAGAGCCGCCCGCAACCGTCAAAAGAGCCTCGGCGTGGATGGCGTCGTCGCCCGCGGCGATATTGAGCGTGCCGCCCGAGAGGACGATCTCGCCGTCGGAGTGGATGGCGTCGTCGTTGGCGTTGATGTTGAGCGTACCGCCCTCGATGGCGATGAGGTAGTCGTCGGAGACGATCTCGTTTCCGTCCGCGCCCCAATCGATGGCGCCCGCCTTGATGCCCTTGCCGCTGCCGCTGTCCGAGGAGGTCTCCGTGATGGTCTTCGGCGCGCCGCCGTTCGTCGTGATATCAATTTTGCTCTCGCCGCCGATGAGGACGAAGGTATCCGCCTGAATGCCGTCGCCCGTCGTCGTGGCAGTGAGGGTGGCGCCGTCCAGCACGACCCAGCCGCCTTCCCCGTAGGAGAAAGTGGGGGCGGCGGTGAGGTCGTCATAGGCGCCGATCTCGGCGTGGAGGCCGTCCTTGGCGGCGTTCACCGTGAGGGTGGCGTCCCTTACGGCGATGGAATTTGCCGAGACGCCGTTCTTGGTGGCGGTGACGGAAAGCGACCCCGTGCCGTTGATGGTGAGCGTGCCTGCGCAGTCGATGGCGTTGGAACCGTCGGCATTGGTGTTTGTGACCGTGTTTTCGCCCAGCAACGTGATGGTGAGATCGCCCGCGCTCTCGATGACCTTCTTGGCGTTGGTGAGCGCGGCGTTTTGCAGGTAGAGGTGGGCGGTCGGGGCGGTGATCGAGAGTTTGCCGTCGAATGCGCCCGTGACGAGGTAGTCGCCCGCCGCGGAAATGGCGTCGCCCGCAGTGAGGGTGGTGGCCTCCGCGGGGACGGCTTCTTCGCCCGCGGGAACTTCGCCGACGGTATCCTCGGCGTTTGCGGCGTTGTCCGAGACGGTCGCGGAGGGAACTTCTTCCACCGTACCGCCGCCGCCGAGATAGTCGCCGGGGTTGGTGAAGGGGGCGTCTGTGCCGCAGGCGCACAGAAGCAGGGACGCCGCAACGAGAACGGCGGGCAGGATGTGTTTTGCTTTCATGGTTTTACCTCTTTAACAATGATAGCCGATTTGCCCGAAAAAGACAAGCGATGGAAAAAAGCGTGCGGAAAGTTTCGGGCAATCTTCACCGAATGATAACAAAACCGCCTGCGTGATGCGCAGGCGGTGAGTTGTTTTGTTTCTCAAAGAACGAGGCCGAGGATCGCCCAGAGCAGAACCGCAACACAGAGCAGACCCCACAGTGCGCACTTGCCGCATTCGAGCGCAAGCTCGCGCTTGTTGTCGTTCTTGTACCATGCGAAGTACAGCCCGACGCCCGCAGGGAAGACCAGAGAGAGGATCTGCCAACCGAGGAGCTTGGTGTTCGTGAACGTCTTCTTGAACCAAGGCCCGATCGAGGTGTAGAACTTGACGCTTGCCCGTGCATCGACCGCGAAGCCCAGCCCGATGAAGAGCACGGCGAGCCCGAGATACAGAACCCCGAGTTCAAAGACGCCGCCCTTGTTGGTGAAGAGGTTCATGATCAGCGAAATGAGGCCGACGGAAAGGAAGAAAGATACGTCGTGATCGGTGTGCCGGAAGAGATACCCGTAGTAGATGAGCACGAATATCGTGAGCGGCAGTGTGATGACGCTCAAAATCAAATAAACCATTACAATATTCCCCCCATATTGAATTGACTTATTCACATTATACTACGCGTATTTGTACTTGTCAAGCCAACATTTGAAAATTTATGGAAAAATTCGGGGGCGTTTTTTGTGCGTTTTGTTCGGAGGAAGGGCAAGCCCGCCCCGCGCCCGCCGCGCAACGCGCGGCGGGCGCGGGGCGGGCGCGCGGGGGGGGGTAGCCGGACTTCGCCCATCGGGATCCTTCCCTGCGTTCAGGGTGAAGCAGCGAGACGGGACGGGGCGGGATGATGCGGTATGACGAGACACCCCCTCACCGCCTACGGCGGAGCTCCCCCTCAATGGGGGAGCCAAGAGAGGGGGCAAGTAAGGAGGGCTCCCGAGGAGTGGGGGCGAACGGCTCGGTAGAGGAGAACCCCCACCACCGCCTACAGCGGAGCCGCCCCCTTCAAAAGGGGGCAGCCGAGAGGGGAACAAAAAGCGGGGCGGGAGAATAAGATGGGGTGACTGCACCGAACGCGGTGCGTCCTTACGGGGGTCTTACCAATGCAGTGGTTCTTGTCGCTTCCCGCCTCGTTGCAGGCGCTTCTCGTCTCCATATTTATGTACGCGATGACGGCGCTCGGCGCGGCGTGCGTGTTCTTCTCCAAAAAACCGAACGCCGCCGTTTTGACGCTGTGTGCGGGCTTTGCCGCGGGCATCATGATCGCCGCGAGTTTCTTCTCCCTCCTCCTTCCCGCCCTCGGATATGACAGCGTTTTGCCGAATTTCGCCACCGTGACCATCGGATTTTTGCTCGGTGGCGCGTTCATCATCGTCTCCGACCTCGTATTTACGCGCAAGGGGGAACACTTCAAGGGGCTGGGCGGCGGGCGGAATGCCCTCCTCTTTCTCGCCGTGACCCTGCACAACATCCCCGAGGGCATGGCGGTGGGGGTGGCGTTCGCCGCGGCTCCGTTGGAGGGGGGCGGCGCGCTCTCCGCGCTCCTTCTCGCCTTCGGCATTGCCGTGCAGAACTTTCCCGAGGGCATGTGCGTCGCTTTTCCGTTGCGCAAGGAGGGGCTCTCGCGGCTCAAAAGTTTTGCCTTTTCGCAGGGCTCGGGCGCGGTGGAGATCCCCGCGTGCGTCTTGGGTGCTCTCGCCGCGAGCTTTGTGGCGGGGCTGCTGCCGTGGGCCTTGGCGTTCTCCGCAGGCGCGATGATCGCCGTCGTCTGCTCCGAACTCGTGCCAGAATGCTTTGCGGGGAACAAGACGCTCGCCTCGGCGGGCATCGTCGCGGGGTTCTGCTTCATGATGCTTTTAGATGTCGCCCTCGGATAGCGAAAACGCACAATGTATTGCCGTTTTTTCGAAAAATTTCACATTTTTGGCATGTATAAACGGTGCGGAAACGGCGCATACTCGTGGATATGAAACAGGAAAAAATTTCCGAAACCAAGGAAGCGGAGCACGCCGCGCCGCCGAGAAAGACCGCCATCGTCGTCGGGGGATCCTCGGGCATCGGCAGGGAGACCGCCTTAAAGCTCGTAGGGCGGGGCTACCGCGTGTTCAACATCTCGCGCACGCCCTTCAAGGGAGAACGCGTGCGCACCGTCACCGCCGACGCCGCGCAGGAGGGCGAACTCAAAAAGGCCATCGTCTCCATCGGCGAGGAGGCGGGAGCCGTCGACCTGCTCGTCTATTCGGCGGGGTTCTCCATGGCCGCACCCTTGGAGCACGCCAAGAGCAATGATTACAGGTACCTCTTCGAAGTCAACTACTTCGGCGCCATCGAGGCGCTGCGCGCCTGCACGCCCTTCCTCAAAAAAAGAGGGGGACGGGTGGTGCTTATCGGCTCTTTGGGGGGCGATCTGCCCATCCCGT
>CANRFK010000035.1 GCA_947629875.1 uncultured Clostridia bacterium | reverse complement strand
GTTTGAAGCGACAGGAGAAGGTTCCGATAGTCGGCGGGGGAGACGTTTTTGGGGTCGAACTTGGGCGCGACGCCCGCTTCCTTCAAAAATTCGGCGAAGTCCGTCGCCTTCTCCTCGGAGGGCCGCTCGTGCACGCGGTAGACGAAGGGCATCTGTTTCTCCGTCATGATGGTTGCGACGCTTTCGTTGGCGAGCACCATGAACTGCTCGATCATCTCGTGCGAGATGGTGCGCTCGTAGTCGGGAATGGAAATTTTGCCGTCGGCGTACAAAATCTTCGCCTCCTTAACGTCGAGGGCAATGCCGCCGCGCGCTTCCCGTGCATTTTTCAAAATATTCGTAAGTTCCACTGCGATTTTGACGAAGTAGACGAGGTCGGGATAGGTTTTGACGGCCTCATGTTCGCCGTTTGCGATGGCGGTGACCGCGGTGTACGTCATGCGATGGCGGGAACAGATCACGGTGGGGGCGATGCGTTTTGAAAGCACTCTGCCGCGGCCGTCCACCGTCATGAAGCAGGAGAGAGTGAGGCGGGTCTCGCCCTCGTTCAGGGAGCAGATTCCGTTGGAGAGCTCCCTCGGGAGCATGGGCAGGACGCGGTCGGGAAAGTAGACGCTCGTGCCGCGCTTGAACGCCTCATTTTCGAGCGCGGAACCGCGCTTTACGTAGTGGGAGACGTCGGCAATGTGCACACCGAGATAGAATTTGCCGTTCTTCTTCTCGATGGAGATGGCGTCGTCGATGTCGCGCGTGTCCTCGCCATCCACCGTGATGATGAGGCGGCTGCGGAGATCTTCTCTGCCTTCGAGGGCGGAGGAGGGAACGGTTTGGGGGATATTTTGCGCTTCGCGCAAAACCTTTTCGGGGAACTCCTCCCGAAGGCCGTGGGCGCGGATGAGGGCGAGCTCTTCCACCGCAAAGTCGCCGTTGCTACCCAAAATTTCGGCGATCTCGCCCGTGGGCGTCTTGCCCGCATACGACGTGATGCGCGCGACGGCCTTCATGCCGTCCGAGCAGCCGCCTGTCTTGCCCGCGGGGATGTAGACGTCCTCGAAAAATTTGCGCTCGTCGGGAACGAGATAGCCGCCCTGCTTCTCGCGGCGGAATACGCCGACGATCTCGGAGTAGCCGCGGGAGAGAATGGCGAGCACCTCGCCCTCATCGCGGGTGCGCTCTACATGGAAGGCGAGTAGGTATCGCCGTGCAGGGCGCCATTGAGCGAGCGGCGGGGGAGAAAGAGGTCGCCCGAGCCGTCGTCGGGGAGAAAAAAGGCAAAACCGCGCTCGTTGGCGGAGATGACGCCCCGCTTGGCGCCGAATTGCTCGGCCGTTCCGTAGCGGAAATTGCTGTCCGAGAGGAGTTCTCCCTCCCTGACGAGGGCGCGGAGACAGTCGCGCACGGCGAGGGCTTCACGCCGGCCGAGGCGGAGACGGCGGGAGATCTCTTCGTCCGTCATGAGGGCGAACGAGCCATCCTGTATTTTTGTTAAGAGCGATTGTTTGACGTTCAATATAGCACCTGTATGTACAAAAGAAGGGCAGCCAAATGGGCCGCCCTTGTATCCTCAGTGAAATGTTACGCTTGCCAGATGGATTCGATCCGCAGGATAAAGAACACGATTGCAAGTACGCCGAGCACGATAAGGCAGATCGCCGTCCACATTTTCAGTTTGGATTCGAGGGATTTGCCCTTGTTCTTCCCGTAGAAGGTCTCGCTCGAGCCGCCGAGCGCATCGATGCCGCGGGAGTTGCCGGGCTGGATCATGATGAGCACGATGGCGGCGAGCGCCGCGACGCCCATGAGCACAATGAGCACGATGAACACGATCTGCTGAGCCGTATAGTGCGTAGGCGCAAGCAAGGCGGATACAAAAGCTGTGAGGTTCATAGAAACAACATCCTTTTATTTGCGTGATACATGGGAAAGTATACCACACCTTGTTTGAAAAGACAACTTTTTTTACACTTTTTTTATAAAATATTTGCGCGGAAAAACAAATTTTTCACGTTTTTCCAAAAGAGACGAAGAGCGTTTGACAAATGTGCGGGCGTGTTTTATAATAGTACGGGTATCGAAAATGCGAATTTGCATCTATGGCGCGGGAGCGATGGGGACTTCGCTCGGCGCCCTCCTCACAAAGGCAGGCGTCCCGTGCGACCTCGTGACGCGAAACAGGGAACACGCCGAGGCGTTAAAAGAGCGCGGCGCGGTGATTTCGGACGCGCAGGCTGTTCCCGTTTCGGCGCTTCTGCCCGAGGAGATGACGGGCAAGTACGACCTCATCTTTCTTGCCACAAAACAGCGCGAAAACGACAGCGTTTGCGCCTTTTTGAAGGACTTTTTGGCGCGGAACGGCGCGATCGTCTCCGTGCAGAACGGGTTCCCCGAGGCGGAACTCGCGGAGCATTTCGGCGGGGATCGCGTGTACGGCTGTGCGCTCTCGTGGGGCGCGGAACGGACGGGCGCGGGGGAGATCGCGGTGACCTCCAAGGCGGGGTACCGCTTTGCGCTCGGCGCGTTCGGCGCGGGGGTGCATCTCAACGAGATCGGGGAAATTTTGAAGCACGTGGGAATTGTTACGGTGGGGGATTTGACGGAGCTGCGGTTTGCAAAACTTGCGACGAATGCCTCGCTCTCCACGCTGTCTGCGATCTCGGGGCTCACCTTCGGCGAGCTCTCCCGCCGCCATAAGGATCTTTCGCTCGCGCTCATCCGCGAGGTGTTTGTGGTAGCGCGCGCCCACGGCTGCACCAAGTTGCCCTTGAATGGGCACGATCTATTCAAAGTATTCGGGAAATTCGGGCGCATTGCGCTTCCCATTGCCTTCCGCCCATATAAAGAGACGCGCTCGGGCATGCTTCTCGATCTCAATGCGGGGAGACGGTGCGATGTGGACTATGTGGCGGGCGCCGTCGTCCGCGCGGGGGAGTCGAAGGGGGTGAAGACGCCGCTCCTTTCCCGCGCCGTCGCGCTCGTGCACGACATCGAAAACGGGCTCGCGGAGATCGCGCCCGAGAGTTTACTTCTCATAAAGGAAAAAGAACAATGAACTACAAATTACTTGCGGAGCGGCTGCTCCCGGGGGAATATCCCGATCCCGCGTTTTATGAGGAAAAATATCCTGCGCGCGACCTGCCGAAAGGGGCGGAGGTCACCCGCCTTGCGCCCTCGCCGACGGGGTTCATCCACCTCGGAAACCTTTTCAGCGCGACTGCCGACGAGCGTCTTGCGCACTGCAGCGGCGGCGTTCTGTATCTTCGCATCGAGGATACCGACTTAAAGCGCAAGGTGGACGGCGCGGTGGAGGCCGTCATCAAGGCGCTCAAATATTTTGATATCAAGTTCGACGAGGGGGCTCAAATCGGCGGCGATGAGACGTATGCGCCGTGGTATCAGCGCCAGCGCGCCGAAATGTACCGCGCCTTTGCAAAAAAACTCATCGAAGAGGGGCGGGCGTACCCCTGCTTTTGCACGGAGGAAGATCTGGCGGCTCTCCGCGAGGAGCAGACAAAAAATAAGGAAATTACGGGCTACTACGGCAAATACGCCAAGTGCAGAGACCTCACCGAGGAGGAGATCTACAAAAATCTCGATGCGGGCAAGCCCTTTGTCATCCGCCTGAAATCGCTCGGCAACCCCGAAAACAAGTTCAAATTCCACGACGAGATCAAGGGGGACGTCACCGTCACCGAGAACGACCAAGATGTGGTCATTCTGAAGTCCGACGGCATTCCGACCTACCACTTTGCCCACGCCATCGACGACCACTTTATGCGCACGACGCTCGTCATCCGCGGCGAGGAGTGGCTCGCAAGTTTGCCCATTCACATCGAACTCTTCCACGTTCTCGGCTTTCCGCTCCCGCGGTATGGGCACCATTGCTCCCTCATGAAGCAGGACGGCGAGACCCGCCGCAAGCTCTCCAAGCGGAAAGATCCCGAACTTGCGCTTGAATTTTACCGCAAGGAGGGGTACTTCCCGCGCGCCGTCAAGGTGTATATGCTCACGCTCCTCAATTCCAACTTCGAGGAGTGGTACTTGAAGAACCCCGACGCCGATCTGAATGAGTTTCCCTTTAAGGCGGCGAAGATGTCGAGAAGCGGCGCGCTCTTCGATCTCGACAAGCTGAACGATATTTCGAAGAACGAACTTTCTAAACTCTCCGAGGGGGAGATGGCGGCGTTTTTGGAGAAATGGGGTGCGGAATTCGGCACCGAATCACAGAAAGCATACTTTGCCGACGAGGAAAAATTGTTGCGCGTGCTCACCCTCTGCATGGGCGTTGGCGGCAAGAAGCGCAGGAAAGATTTTACGACCGCGTCGCAGGCGATGCAGTTCATCAAGTTCTTCTTTGAACGCCCCGCGGAGCATGAAGCATACCGCGTGACGGACGGGGATCGGCGCGCCATTTTGGCGGGATTTTTGCGGCGTTACGATGAAATGGACGACGCGCAGGTGTGGTTCTCCAAGGTCAAAGAGATCGCCGCCGAGAACGGCTTTGCCGCCGAGATGAAGGATTATAAGGCGAACCCCGAGGCGTACAAGGGGAGCGTTTCCGACGTTGCCGAAGTTCTGCGCATTGCTACGACGGGCAGAGCCAATACGCCCGACCTCTATACCATCATGCAGATTTTGGGGGATGCGGAGACGCGCGCAAGGATCCAAGCGGAAATATGAGAGGGGGCAAACGATGAGCAGAGCGGACGAAATTTTTATTGCGAATTGCAGGGATATTCTGCAAAACGGGGTGTGGGACACGGCGTATGACGTGCGCCCGCATTGGGACGACGGCGCTCCCGCGCACACCGTGAAGAAGTTCGGCATCGTCAACCGCTACAATTTGCAGGAGGAATTCCCCATTCTGACCCTCCGCCGCACGGCGTTCAAGAGCTGTATCGACGAAATTCTGTGGATCTGGCAGAAGAAGAGCAACAACATCCGCGACCTCCATTCCCACATCTGGGACAGCTGGGCGGATGAAAATGGCTCCATCGGCAAGGCGTACGGCTACCAACTCGGCGTTAAGCACAAGTACAGGGAAGGGGAGTTCGACCAAGTCGACCGCGTGCTCTACGATTTGAAGCACAACCCGACCTCCCGCCGCATTCTCACGAACATCTTTAACTTTGAGGATCTGCACGCGATGAATCTGTACCCCTGCGCCTATTCCATGACGTTCAACGTCTCGGGGGACACGCTGAATGGCATTCTCAACCAGCGGTCGCAGGACATGCTCACCGCCAACAATTGGAACGTCGTGCAATATGCGGTTCTCCTCACCATGTTTGCGCAGGTCTCGGGGTTGAAGGCGGGGGAACTCGTGCACGTCATCGCCGACGCGCATATCTACGACAGGCACGTTCCCATTGTGGAAGAGGTGATCTCCCGCGAGCCCCTGCCCGCGCCCAAACTTGTTGCCGACCCCGACGTGAAGAACTATTACGACTTCACGGTGGAGAGTTTCAAACTCGAAAATTACGAATTTCACCCTCTGGCGGCGAAGATTCCCGTCGCCATTTGAGATAGAGATTTCTCGACTGCGGCTTCGCCTCCGCTCGAAATGACAAATAAGTTTCGGCGGCTTGGTCGTGAGATTTCTCGACTGCGGCTTCGCCTCCGCCCGAAATGACAAATAATTTATATGAAAGCCATTTTTCACACCGACAACAAATGGGGCATCGGGAAAAACAACGAATTGATGTTCTCCCTGCCCAAGGATATGAAGTTCTTCCGCGAGACGACAATGGGCAAAATTGTGGTAATGGGGTCAAAAACTTTGCTTTCTTTCCCAAACGGAAAGCCCCTCAAAAACCGCGTAAATATTGTGCTGTGCCCCGAGGACGTGGAGGGGGTTCAAACCGTCCATAATTTGGACGAACTCTTTGCGGAAGCCGGGAAATATCCGCCCGACGACGTGTTCGTCATCGGCGGGGCGAGCGTGTACCGCGCGCTTCTGCCTTACTGCACCGAGGCGCTCGTCACCAAGGTGGAGGAGGACGGCGGCGCGGATGTGTTCGTGCCCGACCTCGACGCCGACGAGAATTTTTCCCTCATTTTTGAAAGCGAGCCCGAGGAGGACAACGGGCACATCATCCGCTTCTGCACTTACAAAAATACCCGCGTCAAGCCGATGCGCGCGTAACGCGTTAAATTTTTTCGGTTGGCACCGTTTGGACGGTGTCTTTTATTTTTTTTGACAAATATGATTTTATGTGATACAATATTGTCGAACCATGTCGAACGAAACTGCGGCCGCCCGGGGCGACGACATTTTAGAGCCCCTCAAGGCCTATCAAACACGATACGAGAACGAGTTCCGCCGCAACTGCGAAGCGTACTTTGACGGGCTCGTGAAACAGTCGGGCATCGACGTCGCCGAGAACAAAAAGACGGTATCGGCGTATGCCGCGCAGATGCAACTCGTGGAGGAATCCAAGCGCTTGCTCTCCCGCTATAAGGGCTTACAGGCGCTCTTTATCGCCATGATCGTGCTCGGCGCGATCCTCATCGCCGCTTCGATCGTTTGCTTCGTCGGGAGCGACATGACGGTGGGCGGGATTTTGTGCGCCGCGGGAGCCGCTCTGCTCGCAATGGGGATAGGCCTCCTCGTCGGGGTCGCCCTGCCGCGCATCCGCGTGAACGAGAAAAAGCGGGAGGAGCGGCAACAGAAGGCGAATGAACTTCTGCAACGCGCTTGGCAGCAGATGGCGCCCCTCAACGCGCTCTTTGAAAACAACGTCACGAAAAAGCTCATCGAAAAGACGGTACCGCTCATCCAACTCGACGATCATTTTAACGTCCGCCGCTACGACTATCTGCACGGCAAGTACGGCTATGCGGCGTCGGAGGATCCTACGCGTTCGACCATCGGCATTCTGACGGGCGAGATCGTCGGGAACCCGTTCGTCGTGGACCGCGTGCTCGTGGAGAGCATGGGCAGTTGCACTTACACGGGCTCCCTTCTCATCACGTGGGAGACGCATGAGACGGACGGGGAGGGGCACTCCGTCACCGTTCACCATTCCGAGACGCTCACGGCGTCGGTGACGCGCCCCAAACCCTATTACAGCGAGCAGACGCGGCTCATCTACGGCAATGAAGCGGCGCCCGACCTGCACTTTTCGCGCAGCCCCGCGCACGTGGAGGATCTCAGTGAAAAGGCGCGCGAAAGCAGGGTGAAGAAGGGCGCCAAAAAGATACGGAAGAAACAGCAAAAGATGCTCGAGCGCGGCGGTTCGTTCACCGAGATGGGCAATCAGGAGTTCGATGTGCTGTTCGGCGCACTCGACAGGGACAACGATGTGCAGTTCCGCCTCCTCTTTACGCCGCTTGCGCAGAAGAATCTCCTCGCGCTCCTCACGGACGGTGTGAATTACGGCGACGATTTTTCCATGCAAAAAGCGGGTTGCCTCAACTATATTTCTTCCGAACATTCGGCACGGTGGGATATGGAGGAACGGCGCGAGCGGTACTATTCATACAGTGTGGACGGCGCGCGCAACCTGTTTTTTGGCTTCAATTGCGACTACTTCAAGTCGCTCTATTTCGATCTGGCGCCGCTTCTCTCCATTCCGCTGTATCAGCAACACAAGCCGCGCGAGTATCTCTACCAAGAGGAGTATCCCCGCAATTTTACGGTGCAGGAATCGGAATATGCCGTAAACCGCATGGATCCCACGGCGTTTGCGCCGCCATCCGCTGCGACCCCGAGCATTCTCAAGACGAGCCTTGCGTGCAAGGAAGGGAAGAGCGACCGCCTCGTTGTGACGGCAAACGCATTTACGGCCGTCCCGCATACGGATTATGTCTCCGTCTTCGGGGGCGACGGGTATTTTCATGATGTCCCCGTGGATTGGATCGAGTATGTTCCCGTCCAATCGTACACCGTTGTGGAGATGAAGGAGCTGGGGCTTTCGGACAGAGAATTTTTCAAGGAGGCCAATTCCGGGGTGTACCGCGCCGCCATGGAGAAGCACGGAACGCGGGCGTTCGGATACAATCATGGGATCTTATGCTGCGTGATCACGGGGGACGACATCGGCTTCGACGCCGATTTTAACGTTACAAAAAAAGTTTAGGAGGAAATATCCATGAATGAGTTGGACGAAATGAATGCGACGACGATGGAGGAGGGGCGCGACGTAGCCGTCATCGCCAAACAACTTCCCGTCAAGATCGGCACGGGGACAAAGGTCTTTGATGTGATCTGGTGGTTCCTGCCGCCCATCATCGGCGGCGTCATCTGGATGATCATCAAGGCAAAGGCGAGGAGCCGCCTGCAACAGTTGCAGCAGAAGATCCAGCACGACGCTTCGCAGATCGACAACTATCTCGAACAGCGCGTGCAGATCTTGCAGAACTGCGCAAGGCTCCTCGATAAGGCGATCGATCTCGACAAGGAAACCTTTACGAAGATCGCCGCCTACCGCAGCAGGGCGGGCGCAGAAGGGGACGCCGCGCGCAACGACTACGCCGAAACGGTGGGCAATATCGCCCGTTCCGTGAATATCGCGTTTGAGAACTACCCCGACCTCAAAGCCCATCACGAGCTTGCGGACGCCATGCAGCAAAATTCTTACCTGCAACGCGAAATCACGGCGGCGCGCGAGGTTTACAACGATACCGTCAATACGTGGAATACGGAGATCTTCAGCTGGCCCACCAAGCAGATCGTGGCAGCCAAGGCGGGCTACACGACGCGCATTCCCTTCATCGCCGACAAGGAGACGAAGGAAGCCGCGCGCGGCGTATTCTTCTAAACTGCGATCGTTCCGGGGAAAGAGCCTTCTCCCGCGAGAGGGCTCATTTTATTTTGAATACGGGCTTTTCCGGCCGCCTGCGGGAAGTTTTGTCCCGACGCAAACTTTTTGCGAAAAACGCCGTGATTTATTTGTAATTTTTCCGCAAAAGTATTATAATTCCCTTTGGACTTCAAGAGGAAAGCAAAGATTATGGTCAGAGAAGATTTACGGAACATTGCGATCATCGCGCACGTCGACCACGGCAAGACGACCCTCGTCGACCAGATGTTGAAGCAGGGCGGCACCTTCCGCGAAAATCAGGTCGTGGAGGAGCGCGTCATGGATAGCGGCGCGTTGGAGCGCGAACGCGGCATTACCATTCTCGCAAAGAATACGTCCATTCACTATAAGGGCGTGAAAATCAACATCGTCGATACCCCCGGCCACGCCGATTTCTCGGGCGAAGTGGAGCGGGTTTTGAAGATGGTCTCGGGCGTTCTTATCTTGGTGGACGCCGCCGAGGGACCCATGCCGCAGACGCGGTTCGTCACCCAAAAGGCGCTCGAGATGGGGCTCAAACTCATCATCGTCGTCAACAAGATCGACCGCCCCGATGCGCGCGTGCACGAGGTCATCGACGAGACCTTGGAACTTCTGATGGATCTCAACGCCTCCGACGAGCAGATCGACAGCCCCATTGTGTTCTGCTCGGGCAGGGAGGGGATCTCCTCGCTTGACGAAAACGGGCACGGCACCGACCTCACGCCGCTCTTCGATACCATTTTGGAGCACTTCCCGCCCCTTGAACTCGACGAGACGGGGCCTTTGCAGTTGCTCGTCTCCTCCATCGACTACAACGACTACGTGGGGCGCATCGGCGTGGGCAGGATCGAGCGCGGCGTCGCAAAGCAGGGCGCCGAGGTCGTCGTCTGCAACTACAACCACCCCGAGGTCAACCTCAAAGGCAAACTTGTCAACCTCTATGAGATAGAGGGCTTGGAGCGCGTGCCGTGCGAGAGCGCGCAGGCGGGCGATATCGTCTGCTTCTCGGGGCTTGAAAAGATCAACATCGGCGACACCGTTTGCGCCACCGACCGCGTGGAGCCCGTCTCCTTCGTCAAGATCTCCGATCCCACCGTGGAGATGATCTTCTCCGTCAACGATTCCCCGTTCGCGGGCAAGGAGGGGAAGTTCGTCACTACCCGCCATCTCAGAGACAGGCTCTACCGCGAACTGTTGCGCGACGTCTCCCTCCATGTGGAGGATACCGATTCGACCGACGCCTTCCGCGTGAAGGGCAGGGGGGAGATGCACCTCTCCATCCTCATCGAGACGATGCGCCGCGAGGGGTACGAATTTCAGGTCAGTGCGCCCAAGGTCCTCTGGAAGGACATCGACGGCGTGCGCTACGAGCCCGTGGAACGGCTCATCGTGGACGTTCCGGAGAGCGCGACGGGCGCGGTATTTGAAAAAATGGGCGTGAGAAAGGGCGAACTCGTGCACATGAGCGCGATGGGCACCCGCATCCGCCTCGAATTTTTGGTACCTGCGCGCGGGCTCTTCGGCTACAAGAGCGAATTTCTGACGGACACCAAGGGCGAGGGTGTGATGAGTTCGGTGTTCTTCGAATACCAGCCCTACAAGGGCGAGATCGAACGCCGCAACACGGGTTCGCTCGTCGCCTTCGAAACGGGCGAGGCGGTCACCTACGGCCTCTTCAACGCGCAAGGCAGGGGAATGCTATTCATCAGCCCCGGCACGCCCGTCTATGAGGGGATGGTAGTGGGGTACTCCCCCAAGGACGAGGATATCAACGTCAACGTCTGCAAGACCAAGCACCTCACGAACACCCGTTCCTCCTCGTCGGATGAAGCGCTTCGCCTCATCCCGCCCAAAAAACTCTCTCTCGAGGAGGCGCTCGAATTTATCGGGGACGACGAACTTCTGGAAGTCACCCCGCAAAACATCCGCGTCCGCAAGCGCATCCTCGACGGCGAATTGCGGGCAAAGGCGCGCGCAAAAGCAAAATTAGGATAATTTGCATAGTATTATGTCAGACATAATTGAGAAAAACTCCGCGGTTTTGCGGAGTTTTTCTCGTAATTTCGCCATATCCCGCATTTTTCGGCATACAATGGAACTATGCAACAGGCGACCAAACAGAGCGTGCTCACGATCGAAAACAGGGCGAAACTTTCCATGTCGGGCGTAGACAGCGTAGACGGGTTCTCCGAGACTTCCATTCAGCTCACGGTGGGCGGCGTGCGCGTGCAGATCGCGGGCGCACATTTGAAGGTGCTCGCCTTCTCACAGGGGACGGGCAGCTTTGCCGCGAGCGGCGAGGTCGCTTCCGTAAAATACGGCGCGGAGAGGGGGAAGTTCCTCCGTAGGCTCCTGCGGTGAGCGATCCCAACCAAATTTTTGTTGCGCTCGTCTGCGTAGCGTGCGGCATTTTCGGCGGCGTTCTATACGATTTCTGCTATTGTCTCCGCTATTTTTTCCGCGCGCTATGGGTGCGGATCGTCGCCGATCTCCTGTTCTGCCTCCTCTTCGGCGGGCTCTTTTTGTTTGCGTCGGTCATGATGGAGCTCCCCGGGCTTCGATTTTACATGTTCGCGGCGTGCCTTTTGGGACTTTTCCTGTATTTGAAAAGTTGTCATAAAATTGTTGCTTTTTTTGCACAAAAGGTGTATAATGGGTTCAAATCCATACGAAAGGATAAAGCGGAATGTCACAAGAGAGAGAGGGCGGCGCGCCCACGGAAAAAAAGCGGAAAATTGCAATCGCCACAACGGTAGCGTGTGTGCTTCTTCTTGTGTTCCTGCTCATCGTGCTCATTATCCAATTTGTGCAGATCGGAGTCAGAAACGATAGGAAGCGTGATCTTGCCGGCCGCATCGAAGCGCAACAGGAGACGCTGGCGGACGCGCGAACCCAACTTGAGTATTTGGAGGACGAGAACGGTCTGTTTTGGACGTGGCTCGAAAATTATTATAATAAAAATTGAGCAAAATGAAGTATTGCGTCATCGATGTAGGTTCCAATTCCGTTCGCCTCATGACCTGGGCGGACGGAACAACTTTATATAAAAAGGTTTGCACGACCCG
>CANRFK010000034.1 GCA_947629875.1 uncultured Clostridia bacterium | reverse complement strand
AAGAGGACGAAAAAGACGACGATGGGCGCAATGGCGATGGCGACCTCCTGCGCGTAGTCGGCGAACCCGTGCGCGTATTGGATGAGAACGCCGCGGGTATCCGCAATGACGGGCGCGGCGGCAAGGTCGTAGTCGAGATCGTTCACCTTGAAGACGATGCCTAAAACGAGCACCGCGATGATGGGCCCCACGCTCGAAAGCGCAACGAGGCCGAAGGAATCGTCTCTGCCCCCTTTGCCCGCGCGGAGACTTGCGACGCCGACGCCGAGCGACATGATGAAGGGCACCGTCATCGGCCCCGTCGTCACACCGCCCGAATCGAACCCCACCGCCCAGAACGAGGGCGAGACGAAGACACTCGCCACAAACGCCCCCACGTAAAAGACGATGAGAAGAATGGAGAGGCGGATATGGAACACGATGCGGAGCATGGCGATGGTGAGAAAGACGCCCACCCCCACCGCAACGGTGAGAATGAGAAGCCAATTTTTAAGCGGCGTTTTTTCCGCAATGGAACTCACTTGCTTTGCGAGAATTTGCAGGTCGGGCTCGGCGACCGTCACGATGATGCCGATGACAAAGGAAAGAAGGGCAATGAGCCAAATTTTGCGCGACTTCGTCATGGCGGAGCCCATCTTCTCGCCGATGACGAGCATGGACATATCTGCGCCCTGTGTAAAACAGCCCATACCGACGATGAGCAGAAACACGCCGATGAAAAAGAGCACAAAAATTCCCGTGTCGAGCGGCGTAAGCGTGAGCGCAAGCACGAGGACGATGAGCGCGATGGGCAAAATGGACGTGAGCGACTCGACGATCTTGTCGCGCAGCGCTTTCGTCATCATACGCGTTTCCTCCCGTTGTTTTTCTTTCGGTATTCTATGCCCGCAAATTACTTCATGTACTTTCGTTCGATGGCGGAAATTTTATCGATGCGGCGTTGGTGCTTTTCCAGCCCCGAAAATTCCGTCGCCAAAAACGTTGCAACAATGTCGAGGGCGAGATTGACCCCCACGATGCCGCCGCCGAGGGCGAGGACGTTGGCGTTGTTGTGTTCGCGGGTGAGGCGGGCGCACGTCGCATCGGTGCACAAAGCGCAGCGGATGCCGGGCACTTTGTTGGCGGCAATGGAGATGCCGATGCCCGTCGTGCACACGAAGATGCCCCTCTCGCATTCTCCTCTTGCTACCGCCTCCGCGGCGGCGAGGGCGAAGTCGGGATAGTCGCAGGAGTTCTCCGAAGTCGTGCCGAAGTCGACAAGTTCATAGTCGTGTTCCGCGAGATATTTTGCGACGGCGTTTTTGAGGTTGAGGCCGCCGTGGTCACAGGCAAGTGCAATTTTCATACTGTTTCCCCCTTTATTCGGTGGTTTGGTTTTCTTCGAGCCGCAGCGCCTTGATGACCTGCGGCATGCAGGCGCGGATGGCCTGTAAGGTGCGGCGGTACACTTCGATGGGTTGCCCGTAAGGGTCGGGAATTTCCACGCCGCAGAGTTCGTAGAAACTCGTGACGTTCTCCTTTCCGCCGAAGGAGACGCGCTGCGCCTCCGTCATGCAGACGACGGCGTACGCCTCTTCCACCATCTTGGACGTGAGCTTGCGCGAGGCGAATTTTTCCGAGAACGGAATTTTCGCCTCGGTGAGCGCCTCTCGGCTGTTTGCGGACATGGGGCTCCCCGCGGTGGCGCGGAAGCCTGCCGACTGCACGGTGAACCAGCGGATCTTCTGCTGTTTGAGCGCCTGTTTCATGACCGCCTCCGCCATGGGCGAGCGGCAGGTGTTGCCCGTGCACGCAAAGATGATTTTCTTATGTTTCATGATCCCCTCCGAAGGCGCGGAGCATTCTGTTCATGACCCCCGCCATCACGCCGCCCCGCTCCTTGGGCTCGACGCCGATGAGAAGGGTAGCCGTCTTTTCCGCTCTGCGCAAAAGCGCATACAGCCGCTGCGCCATCACTTCGCCCGTGCCGCCGAGATCGAGAACTTCCCGCTCCCCGAGGGCGGGAAGAATTTCGCTCTCCGCGAGGATACAGGGCTTGCCGCCCCTCTCCTTTTCGCGGTCGTAGAGGGCTGTCGCCTCCTCCGCGGTGCGGCAATACGCCGTCTCGCAGCGCGGCGAATAGTGCTTATATGCCATGCCGGGGCTCTTCGGCCGTTCGCCCTCTTTCCGCACGTAAATTTTACAGTCGCCCGCAACGGAAGCTACCATCTCCCGCGTGACGAGCCCTTCCCTTAAAATTTGGGGAACTTCGCCCGTGCAATCGAGAACGGTGCTCTCGATGCCGCCCGTGCATGCGCCGCCATCGAGAATGAGCGGAATTTTGCCGTTGAAATCGTCGTAGACGTGCCGCGCGGTGACGGGCGAGACGTGCTTGGAGAGGTTGGCGCTCGGCGCGGCGACGGGCAAGTTCACTTCCCGCAAAAATGCCTGCGCGGTGGGCGACGACGGCACGCGGATGGCGAGCGTATTGAGGCCGCACGAGACGTACTTTGAGACCTTCCCCGTCGAGGGGTACACCATGGTGAGCGGCCCCGGCAAAAACGCCGCGCGAAGCGAAGCCGCGTAGGGCGGTTCGCCGTCGATGAGAGGCGAGATATCGTAATCTCTATGGACGTGCACGATGAGCGGGTTATCGGCGGGGCGTCCCTTCAAGGCAAAAATTTTGAGCACCGCCTCGTCGTTGAACGCGTTTGCGCCCAGCCCGTACACCGTTTCGGTGTGAAAGGCGACGACCTCCCCCTCTTCGATATATTGTTTGGCGCGCGCGAGCCATCCGCGCGAGCGCCCGAGGATCTGCGTCTCCATTGCACTTACAGGGGAATGCCCCCCTCGTCCTGCGCATCTTGTGCGCCCTGTTCGGGGAATGCCTCTTCCGCCGTGGGATTTTCGTCGTCTGCCTTTACTTTCTTTGTGTACTGCGGCTCCTCGTGCGGCTGCCCCTGCGCCTCGACGTCGATGAACTTGGTCTGTTCGCCGAGGAAGCGAAGCTGGATGCGCCCAAGCGAGCCGTTTCTGTGCTTGGCGATGACGAGTTCCGCCGAGCCCTTCATGATGTTGCCCTTCGCAAGTTCCTCGGGCGTCGCGCTCACATCGGGGCGGTTGATGAAGATGACGATATCGGCGTCCTGCTCGATGGCGCCCGATTCACGAAGGTCGGAGAGCTGCGCCTCCTTGGTCTGGATGCGGCGAAGCTGGGAGAGCGCGATGACGGGTACGTCGAGTTCCTTCGCCATGATTTTGAGGTCGCGGGTGATGTTTGCGATCTCCTGCGTGCGGTTAAGCTCCCCGCCGCGGCTCGTTTCCTCCCCGCCCATGAGCTGGATATAGTCGATCATGATGAGATCGAGCCTGCCCTCGCGCGAGGCGAGACGGCGGCACTTGGAGAGTATTTGCGCGGGCGTGATGCGCGAACTGTCGTCGATGAAAATTTTGCTGTGTTGCAGTTTATCGCTCGAACGCATGAGGTTCTGCCACTCCTGCTGGTTGAGCCGCCCCGCGAGCGCCTTCTCCATGCTGACGTTGGCGTGGGCGCATAGAAGCCTCTGCACTATTTGGATGCGCGGCATTTCGAGGGAAAAGACGGCCGCGACGCCGCCCTTGTTGAGACAGGCGTTCTCCACGATGTTCATGGCGAACGACGTCTTGCCCATGCCGGGGCGCGCCGCGATGATGATGAGGTCGGACTTTTGCAACCCGTTTGTGATGCGGTCGAGGTGGCGGAAGCCCGTCTCCACGCCGCGGTAGGCGTTGGGGTCGTTCTGCAAGTTCTCGAACTTGTGCAGAACGTCCTGAATGACGCCCCCGTCCTCGAGCCCCGCAAGGGCGCCCGTCTCCTCCCGGCGCGAGATGTCGTAGACGAGTTTTTCGGCATAGGAGATGGCCTCGCGCTCATCGCCGCTCTTTGCGCTGTTCTCGATGATGTCCTTGGCGGCGCGGATGAGGGTGCGGTTGATGCTGTCCCGCCGCACGATCTCGAGATATTGCTTGAAGTTCGCCGCCGAGGGCGCGAGCTGGGAGAGATCGGTGATGTACTGCAAGCCCCCCACGCGCTCGAGCTTGCCGTCGTGCTCCAAGCGGTCGGTGAGCGTGACGACGTCGACAGGCTTCCTGTCTCCGTAGACCGCCTTCATCGCAAGGAAAATTTCCCTGTGCGAATCCTGATAGAAGTCCTCGGCGTGGAGGGCGTCCAAAACGTCCGCCTGAATTTCTTCGTCGATGAGAATACAGCCGAGGAGCGCGGCTTCTGCGTCCAAATTGTGCGGCATCTGATTGGTTGCCATGATTTATCCTCTGTTTATATTGTTTTTTCAAAGGCGTCGAGCGTCTCTTCAAATTCCTGCATGGCGGCGGAGAAGGTCTCCTTCTTGGTGAGATCGGCGCCGGCGAGTTTCAAGAGGGAGACGGGGTCGGTGGAGCAGCCGCCCGAGAGGAACTTGAAATAGTCCTTGACGGCGGGTTCGCCCTCCTTCAAGATGCGGTCTGCGATGCAGATGGCCGCCGTGATGCCCGTGGCGTATTTGTACACATAGAAGGAGGTGTAGAAGTGCGGGATGCGCGCCCACTCGGTGGCGATATTGTCGTCATGCACGATGGCGGGCCCGTAATAGGCTTCGTTGAGCTCCTTATAGAGGGCGGAGAGATTGTCCTTGTTGAGGGGCTCGCCCGCCTCCGCCATGGCGTGGGCGCGCTCTTCGAACTCCGCAAACTGCGTCTGGCGGAAGAGCGTGGTGCGAATCATATCGAGGAAGTAGTTGAGGAGATACTTTTTGAGTTTTTTGTCCTCCGTCGTCTTCAAGAGGTATTTGAGGAGCAGTACCTCGTTGACGGTGGAGGCGACTTCCGCAACGAAAATCTTGTAGTCCGCCTTGGCGTACGGCTGGCTTTGGTTGGAGAAGTAGGTGTGGATGGAGTGCCCCATCTCGTGGGCGATGGTGAATACGTCGTGCGTCGTCTTCTGGTAGTTCAAAAGCACATACGGGTGAACGCCGTAGGCGCCGCTCGAATAGGCGCCGCCCCGCTTGCCCTCCGTCTCGCAGACGTCGATCCAGCCCTCGCTCCGACCCTTTTTGAAGAGTTCGAGGTACTCTTCCCCGAGAGGGGCGAGGCCTTTGAGACAGAGGTCGTAGGCCTCCTCATAGGAGAGTTTTAGCTCGGCGTCCTCCACGAGCGAGGGATAGATATCGTACATATATTGCGTTCTGTACCCCATCGCCTTCTTGCGGAGGGCGATATAGCGGTGCATGAGCGGGAACGCCGCGTGCACGCTCTCTACGAGGGTGCGGTAGACGCTCTCCTCGACGTCCTCTTCAAAGAGCGCCATTTGAAGGCAGCTCTCGTACCCGCGCGTGCGGCAGTAGAAGATATCTTTCTGCACGTTGCCGTAGTAGGTTGTGGAGATGGTACCGAGGAGCTTGCGGTAGGCGGAATAGTACTTGTTGTACGCCTCCTTGCGCTTTGCCCTGTTCTTCCCGCTCATGATGACGGAGTACAGCCCATGCGAGAGCTTGACTTTCTTCCCCTCATACATCATTTCGGGGAAGTCCACTTCGGCGTTGTCGAGCATCATGAAGGCGAGGCTCGCCGTCTGCAAAGGCTCGTCCGCCTGCGCCAAGATGATCTCCTCCTTCTCGGAGAGCGTGTATTTCTTGCTCGCCTTGATGCGGGAGAGCATGTAGTCCTGATCGCGAAAGCGCGGGTCGGAGATGAAGGCATCGAGCGTTTCGTCGGGCAATGCGGTGAGTTCGGGGGTGACAAAGGCCGTCTCCGCCGAAATTTTGGTGTAGAAACTCATGAATTTGGCGACGTACGAGCCGTATTTCGTGACGCGGACGTCCTCATCGCGCTTCAGGTGCGCGTAGAGGAAGAGGCGCATCGCCTCGCCCGCGATCTCCTCATCCGCCTTGAAGTAGGCCTCAAGCCCCTCCGCCGTGGAGAGCGTGCCGCGGAATTTGGAAAAATCCGCCTTTTTTTCGAGGGCGGCAAACGCCTGCTCCCACGCTTCGTCCGAGGGATAGAGATCGGTGAGGTTCCATTTATATTGTTCGGGTACTTCTGTTCTCTGCATAATGTGCTCCTTTTAATTTTTGAAACTGTGGATGGGCGCGGGAATCAGCCCGCCCCGCCCGATGAATTTACTTGCATCGCCGCCGTGGACGGGCAGGATGGGCGCACGGCCTAAAAGCCCGCCGAACTGCACTTCGTCCCCCACCTTTTTGCCGGGGGCGGGAATGACGCGGACTGCCGTCGTCTTGCCATTCACCATGCCGATGGCCGCCTCGTCGGCGATCATCGCCGAAATCGTGGAGGCGGGCGTATCGCCGGGGATGGCGATCATATCCAGCCCCACCGAGCAGACGCACGTCATCGCTTCGAGTTTTTCGACGGAGATCTGCCCCGCTTCCGCCGCCTCGATCATGCCGATGTCCTCGGAGACGGGAATGAACGCGCCCGAGAGCCCGCCGACGCGCGAGGACGCCATGACGCCCCCCTTCTTCACCGCGTCGTTGAGCATGGCGAGCGCCGCCGTTGTGCCGTGACACCCCACGACGGAGAGCCCGAGCTCTTCCAAGATGTGCGCGACGCTGTCCCCCCGCGCGGGCGTGGGCGCGAGCGAGAGATCGACGATGCCGAAGCGCGCGCCGAGCCGCTTTGCCGCCTCCTTGGCGATGAGCTGCCCCGCCCTTGTGATTTTGAACGCCGTGCGCTTGATGACTTCGGCGGCGTCGGTGAGGTCGGCGTCGGGCACAAAGGAGAGCGCGTGCTGCACGACGCCCGGGCCCGAGACGCCCACGTTGATGACGGTATCCGCCTCGCCCACGCCGTGGAAGGCGCCCGCCATGAAGGGGTTGTCCTCCACCGCGTTGCAAAAGACGACGAGTTTGCAACAGCCCAAACCGTCTTTTTCGGCGGTGCGGGCGGCCGTCTCCTTCACGATCTCGCCCATGAGGCGGATGGCATCCATGTTAACGCCCGAGCGCGAGGAGCCGACGTTGACCGAGGAACACAGCCGCTCTGTCTTCGCAAGCACTTCGGGAATGGTGCGGATGAAGATCTCTTCATAGTCCGCCATGCCCTTGTGGACGAGGGCGGAATAGCCGCCTAAAAAGTCGATGCCGAGCTCCTTTGCCGCCCTGTCGAGGGCGCTTCCGATGAGCGGGCTCTTTTCGGGGAAGGAGGCGGAAAGGAGGGATACGGGCGTCACGGAGACGCGCTTGTTGACGATGGGAATGCCATACTCGCGCGAGAGCGCCTCCGCCGTGGGAACGAGCTTTTCCGCCTTCCGCATGACGCGGTCGTAGACGGCCTCGGCCGTCTCCTCTGCCGAGCCGCGGATGCACGGCAAAAGGGAGACGCCCATTGTGACCGTGCGGATATCGAGATGCTCCTTTTCCACCATGTCGATGGTTTCGAGAACTTCGTTTTTGCCGAACATACTGCGCCCCTTATACGTTGTGCATCGCGTCGAAAATTTCGGCGTGCTGCACGCGGACACTCATGCCGATGCTCTTGCCGAGCGCATCGAGCGCCTCGGAGAGGGCGGCGAAGTCCTCGTCGTTTTCGGCGGTCTCCACCATCATGATCATGGCGAATTGCCCGCCCAAAATGGTCTGGGAGATATCTTCGATGTTGACGTTGCGCTCATAGAGAAGCGTGCTCACCTTTGCGATGATACCCCGCCTGTCCGTTCCCGCCACTGTTACCACTGCACGCATAATTACCTGCCTTTAATCGAGAATTTCATAGGAAACGAGAAGGTTGCCCTGCGTGACGAAGCGCACGCTGTGCCCCTCCTCGAAGGGCGGAAAGTCCTTCTCCCCGTCCACGAATACCTGCCGCACCATCTCCTCCTCGCGCTTGCGGTTGGGGACGTTGAATACGGCGACGTTCACATCCACGCCATCGTGCGTCGTCCAATCCTCGATGCCCGCGAAGGGAGCCGTCATGCTCTCTTTGAGGCCGAGCGTAATGAAGCGGAGCATCTTGACGTAGGCGTGGCACCGCTTGAAGCTGATGCCCATATAGGGGAAGGAGAAGGCGATAAAGAGCGCCGTCCATATACTCGTCGCCACGATGATCCACGTGCCGTTCGGAGAGCCGTACGGCAGAAGGAGGTACAGCGTAAGGAATGCGGCGAGCCCCCCGAGAAAGAGCGCGATGACGGCGAAATAGACGCCGAGAATGCGCCTCTGCTGTTTGACTGCGTTATAGAGATCTTCATCCTGATAAATATCTACCATGATAGCCCCTCTCAATTTTTATAATCTGTTCTTATGTAGACCGCCTCTTGCCCGTCGCGCATGTAGAGTTCGTACCTGTCCGCATACTCCGCGAAGAAGTACTGCGGCGCGCCCTCCACATCGAAATACTTGGGGTAGCGTTCGGGTGCGGGCGGCGGCGCGGGTGCGGGCGGCGGCGCGGGTGCGGGTGCGGCGGCCTCCGCGGTTTGCTCTTCGGGTTCCTCGTCGGCGCGGCGCGGTCTTGCCGCGAGCTTGCGATGCACGGTGTACACCCAGCTTCCCACGGTGATCAAACAGCACAGCGCAAAGCCCACCCAGAAGTAGACGATCCCCTCTCCGAACACGGGCAAAAAGCCGGAGAGAATGGCCGAGACGAGCACGTAGAGCGCCAAAATGCGGATGTGCAGAAATTTGAGGATCTTATAGATGAGCTTCCCCGTAAAATAGAGCGCATTCCACACGGCGAGCACGACCGCCTTCAAAATGCCGAAGAGTGCCCCGAACATGGCGTTACTGCGCGATGAACAGCACGCCGAGCGTGTTTCTGCCGCAGTGCCCCGTGATGACGGAGCCCGCGACCGTCTCGATGACCGTATCGAAGGCAAACGTCTCGGCGACCAACTTCTTGGCAAATTCGACGAGCTGCCCGTCCGCACTGCTGTGCGTGACGAAGCAACGCGTCTTGTCGTAGGACGGGTACTTGACGGCGAGATCCTTGATATAGCCCGCGATGCACTTCTCCATGCTGCCGCGGTACTTCTTGCCCGAGACGAGCTGGCCGTCGTTCATCTCGATGAGCGGATGGATCTTGAGCAGGTTCGCCCCGTACATCTGCATGCGGGAACATCTTCCCCCCGTATAAAGATAGTCGAGCCTGTCCGGAATGAAGGAGGTATTCACCTTGGGACGGAGGGCGTTCACCTCTTCTGCGATGTCCTTTGCGCCCGCCCCCGCTTCGAGCATGTCCGCCGCCTTTTCGACGAGCAGGCCTTGCCCCGAGGAGAGCGCCTTGGAATCGATCACATAGACCTTCTTGCCGAACTTCTTGGCCGCCGCCGACGCATACGCGTGGGAGGACGAGGATTTGGCGGAGATATTGATATGGATCACAGTATCCCCCGCATCGACATAGCCCGCAAAAAAGCTCTCGTACTCCGCAATGCTCGGGGCGGCCGTCTTGGGAAGACGACCCGTCTTGGTGTAATAATCGAAGATATCCTGCGGGGTAATATCCACGCCGTCTTTATGGGGATCGTTCCCCAAGATGACCGAAAGCGGCATGATGCCGATATTTCTCGCTGCGATCTGCTCCCCGAGGTCGCAAGTGCTGTCTGTCGTAATTCTGATCATGGCAATTCCTCCCGTTCAGTGAAATAGATCATAAAAGAATTCGCCCACATTGCTGCGGAACTGTTCCCATTTTGTGATGGCGCCCTTGTGCGCGATCGCCCACCGCGGCACCACGGCGACGATCTCCCCGGCGTAGAGCGGCCCCACTTCCGTGGAGTCGAGGCTCGGGCCCCGATTATCGCCGAGGACGAAGATCTCCCCCCCTTGCAGTTCGCAGGTGGGAAAATACGGGCATGCGCCCACCGCATACGGCTCGTCGAGGGCGACGAACTCCTCTTCTCCCGCATAGCGCAGGTAAACTTTGCCGTTCTCGCACTTTACGGTATCGCCCTCCACGGCGATGAGGCGTTTGATGATGGTATCGTCGTCAAACGGCGTGCGATCCTTCACGTCGAGGATCACAATGTCGCCGCGCTCGGCTTGAGCCCCGCGCTCGGCATAGATCCAATCCCCGTCGAGAAGGGTGTTCAGCATGGACTCCTTCTCGATCCGGTAGGCGGTGTATGTATTGCGGAACCATATCCCGACGCAGGCGAACGCAAAAACGATGAGCAAAACCACCGCGATCACGGGGATGAACACGCCGTCGCGGCACGGTTTTCCGCTGAGAAGTTCGGGACGTCCTTTTTTTCTCACAGTTATGCTTCCTCCGTCCCCTTCGCCCGCTTTGCGAGCTCGTCGTGCGTGAGCATGACGATGCGCCCGCAAGTGAGGCACTTGATCTTATAGTCTGCGCCGACGCGCACGACTTCCCATTTCAGCCCCCCGCACGGATGGGGCTTTTTCATGCGTATGACCGTTCCGAGGTGCAACCCGCTTATATCCATAGCAAATTGTTGACGAGAACATTCCCGTCGTCACACATAAACACGACGGAGACGACGCCCGAAAAATCGGCAAGCGGCGCGCCCGTATCCGATTTGAGATCCCCGCAGGAGAGCAACGTGCTCTTCCACTTGCCGCCCGCCTCGATGCGAACGTCCGCGGCGTATCCCTCCCGCTCCCCGGCATCGAGATAGAACACGACTTTGAGGTTTGCGCCCGTCGCGCTGTACGCATCGAACAGAAACGAAGCGCCCTCGGGGGGATCGTAGCCCGGCTCGCTCACGCGGTACGAGATGATGCCGTCGCCCACTTCGAGCCCCGCGATGCCGCCGTACCCCATGGCAAGGCGGAACGCCGCGGATGTGCCGTCCATAAAGCAATCGGCGACCGACTTCGCTCGGCGGCGGAAGGCGGAAAAGCCGTTGATCCCGTCGGCGTTGGAATAGATGACCCTGCTCACGGGTTTGCTGTTGCGGTACTCCCGGTCGAGGCTGAAATCGAGGATCTTGGAGGTCACGGAGAAGTTGTTGGAGTACTTCGCAAACGCGTAGACGAGCATCTTCCCGCCGCCCGCAAAGACATCGAGCGGCACCGTCCCCTTGCTCCCGTGCAGATCTTCGGGCTTTCCGAATACGCGCGTCCAGTCGCGCGCCGTCGAGCCCGTGATCTTCTCGGTGTAAAATACGCCGTATTCGCTGATCTCCCCCTCTTCGTCGAAGGAGCACGTCGCCACAAGGTTGTCGTTTTCATCGGCGCCCACTTCGAGCCCGATGGACTTGCTGATGTACACGGAGTGGCCTTTCAGGTACTTATCGAGGAAGAGGTTGAGGTTGTGCATGGAGTGCGAACCGATGAGCCCGTTCCCGTGCGCGGAGTAGAGAATTGCCTTATCTACGTCGGGATTGAGCTGGCGGAAGGTATCGTACACCCTGTCGTAGTTATATTTTTTATCGTTGATGGCGGAAAGAAGGAGCACGGGGCACCTGACGTAGGGCGCGTAGCTCTGCGAATCGACGCCCGCGATGAAGCGATGTTCGTTCTCGTCGAACACGTGCACCTCGCCCGTAGCGAATTTCTCCATGCCGCGGTAGGCGAGCCAGCCCGCCGCACACACCGAGACAAAGCACGCGAGCGGCGCGTAGGGCGCCACTTTGAAGAGCACTTCCCCGCCCGCGCGGAGCCCGACTGCGCCGAACGCCGTCACTTCGGGGCGGAGCGCAAGGTAGCGCGCCGCATAGCGCGCGACGGCCGCCCATTCGTACCAGCTCGTCTCGCGCGCGGTGGGATCGGCGTGGTAGAGATGGTCACCCGCACGCACATAGTTGCCGTAGTCCGCATCCTCGGGATAGACGGTATGGAGCTCGGCGCCGTTCTCCCCGCAGTAGTCCACGCACAGCACGCCGTAGCCGCGCCGCACGAGCTGCTCCACAAAGCGGCCGTCGAACCCGAAGCCCGCTTCGAACATGACGAGCACGGCGGGAAAAGTTTCCTCTTCCGCAGGGAAGCAATACTGCGCGTAAATTTTCACCCTGCCCTTTTCCGTCTCGCGGCCGTAAAAATACACGTCGCGGCAGACGATGCCGTTCTCCGCCCTTTCGCCGACGATCTCCTCGTTGAGCGGGAGACCCTCGTTGAAATCGCGCCAGAGCGTGACGGGGGTCAGAATTGTGCTTGCCACACTTTCACCTCACTCCGCCTGTATGCGGGAACCGTATTTCTCGGTCGCCTTCTTTACAAGCAGTTTTTTATCGATCCGAT
>CANRFK010000033.1 GCA_947629875.1 uncultured Clostridia bacterium | reverse complement strand
GCTTCTCTTTGAGAACTTCCCGCTTGATGATCTCCATGTTACTCCTCCGCGGCAAACGGGAAATAGTACCGCTTGCCGGCTGTCATTTGAATTTTTCCGTTGAAGAAATCGCGCGCCCGCGCCTTGAAAGTTTCCGCCTCGCTCTCCTTGACGGCAACGGTGAATTCCGCCCGCTCGGCAAAATTTTTGGAGAGAATTTCCCGCCCCTCCAAAAAGCGCATGGCGGCGTTCACGTCCGCATATTCGACGGAGAGCGCGAGCTCTTCGCACATCTCGAAGTTGCAAATTTTTGCTTCGGCAAGCGCCGCCGAGGCGCTGCCCGCGTAGGCGCGCGTCAGTCCCCCCGCGCCCAACTTGATGCCGCCGAAGTAGCGCACGACGGCGACGAGCGTCTCCCGAAGTTCCTGCGCCTTGATGACGCCCAAGATGGGCATGCCCGCGGTGCCCTGCGGCTCTCCCATATCGGAAAACCGCTGCAAGTTGCCCGCTTTATCGGCGATAAACGCGTAGCAGACGTGGGTCGCGAGCGGGTGCATGGCGCAAACTTCGGCGAGGGCGGCGCGCGCCGCCTCCTCGCCCTCGACGTGCCGCGCGTAGGCGAGAAAGTGCGATTTTTCGATGACCTTCTCCGCGAACGCCTTGCCCGCAATGCTCCTGTAACCCATTATTTGAGCACGACTTTGACGTGCACCTTCTTGCCCTTGTGCAGGACAAATTCCCCCGCGGGGAGCGGCATGGTGAAGTCGGTCGCCTTTTCCTCGTTCACAGAGACGCCGCCCTGCTCGATGAGCCTGCGCGCTTCGCCGTTGGACTTACAGAGCCCCGCCGCGACGAGCGCGGCGACCAAATTGGGGGTTGCGGCGGGAATTTCCACGGTGGGCATTTCGCCCGCGCCGCCGAACGCCGCCCGCGCTTCGGACTGCGCCTTTTCGGCTTTTTCCACCCCATGTACCATTTTTGTAAGTTCGAAGGCGAGCCGCTCCTTTGCGGCGTTCATGCGCTCGTCGCGGTAGCGGCACAGTTCTTCGATCTCATCGAGGGGCAAAAACGTGAGCATGCGGAAGCACTTTTCCACGTCCTCGTCCGCCGTGTTGCGCCAATACTGATAGAATTCGTAGGGGCTCGTCTTGTTCTCGTCCAGCCAAAGGGCGCCCTTCTGCGTCTTGCCCATCTTCTTGCCCTCGCTCGTGGTGAGAAGCGCCGTCGTCATGGCGAAGGCGGGTTTGTGCTCCTTTCTGCGAATGAGATCGGCGCCCGCCAAGATGTTGCTCCACTGGTCGTCGCCGCCGAGCTCCAAAGAGCAGCCGTATCTTTGGTGCAACACCAAAAAGTCGTACGCCTGCATGAGCATGTAGTTGAATTCGAGGAAGGAGAGCCCCCGCTCCATTCTCGTTTTGAAGCATTCGGCGGTGAGCATCTTGTTCACGGAAAAATGCACGCCGATGTCGCGCAAAAAGTCGACATAGTTGAGGTTCAACAGCCAATCGGCGTTGTTGACGACGATGGCGGCGTTCTCGCCCTCGAAGCGGACGAAGCGCGCCATCTGCTTTTTGAAGCACTCCACGTGATGGGCGATGGTCTCCTTCGTCAGCATCGCGCGCATATCCGTTCTGCCCGAGGGGTCGCCCACCATGGCGGTGCCGCCGCCGATGAGCACGATGGGCTTGTGGCCCGCATCCTGCATCCACTTCATGATGACAAGTTGCATAAAGTGCCCGACGTGAAGGCTGTCCGCCGTCGGATCGAACCCGATGTAGAAGGGCACGCTCTCGCGGGAGAGCATCTCCCGAAGCTCGTCCTCGTACACCGTCTGCTTGATAAATCCCCGCTCTTTGAGGGTATCCAAAATGTTGCCGTTCATATAAATTTATTATAATTGCCGCGCGGGCGGATGTCAAACGTTCGGCGCGGATATTTGAAAATTTGCGCCCCTTATGCGGGCTTTTGCAAACTTTTGCGGGCTGCGGGCGGGCTATTTTTTGAGAAATTCCTTGCCGCTTCCCCACGCCTTACCCACTTTTTTGCCGAGGGAAAGGTAGTTATGCCCCATCTCGTCGAACACGAACACATCGAGCTTTTCGGCGTCCACCCTGCCCTTCTCGTTGACCACTTTCTCATCGGCGAGGATGTTGACGATCCTGCCCAAAACGCGGAGGCCGTAGGGCTGCTCCTGCATTTCGACAACGGTGCACTCGAGGGTGACGGGGTACTCTGTGATGACGGGCGCATCGACCCTTTCGCTCTTTACGGCGTGAAGCCCCGAGCGGGCGAATTTATCGGGCACATCATTTCCCGAGACGATGCCGAGATAGTCGGACGCGGCGAGGGTATCGACGCCCGGCATTCCCAAAGTGAAAGCGCCCCGCGCTTTGAGGTTGGCGACCGTTCTGTGGGTCTCATCGAGGTTGAGTGCGACCATGTCCTCCGCGCAGATGCCGCCCCACGCCATCATCATCGCGTCCACCGAGCCGTCTTCGTTGTACGTGCCGATCATGTACGTCGGCATCGGGTAGAGATACGCTTTTACGCCCAAACTTTTCATGTTGCATTCCTCCGAAAATTTTGTGTTTTTATTGTACCCGACGGGCGGGTGATTGTCAAGGTTTTTATATTGTTTTTTCCTTTTATCCCTCCCCGCGGGCGCGCAGTTCCCCCGTAGGGGGAACTGCGCGCCCGCGGGGAGGGATAATTTTTTGCGCGCCGCCCCGCTTTTTGGTTTGACCCTCTGTTTTTCCGCTCGCTTTTTTCATGTTTTTTCTCCTCCTGTTTTTCACACTTTGATTGTACCACGTACGCGAGAATTTCGGCGGGATGTATGACAGGATTTTTGAAAAAATTTTTGGAGTGCCCCACCCCCCTACCCCCCTCCCGTGGAGGGGGCAAGATACACTCGACTACTGCGAAGCCTACTTCGCCTACGGCTCGTGCCGCGCTTGGTAGACAATGGTGCGCGCGGGGCGGTATGAGGGGACGAAAAAAACCCACGAGGGGGCTGGATCGGACTTCGTTGTTCGGGATTCTTCCGTCGCTACGCTCCGTACTTCGCGCTATGCGCTCGTGCCGCGCTTGGTAGACGAATGGTGCGCGCGGGGCAGAATGACGCGGTAACCCAAAGGACGCTGGCGGTATGCACACCCCTTTCGGCGCGCAAAGGCGCGCCACCTTCCCCTCAAGGGGAAGGCAAGAAAAAAGTCCCCGAGAAGGGGGCTATCGGACTGCGTTGTTCGGGATTCTTCCGTCGCTACGCTCCGTACTTCGCGCTATGCGCTCGTGCCGCGCTTGGTAGACGAATGGTGCGCGCGGGGCAGAATGACGCGGTATCCCTGCGAGGGGGAAATCCGTAATAAATTACATGATGTTTTTGACGCTGCGGGGGAAGAGGGTGACATCGCGGATGTTCTCCATGCCCGTGACGTACATGACGAACCGCTCGAAGCCGAGGCCGAAGCCGCCGTGCGGGACGCTTCCGAACTTGCGCAAATCGAGGTACTGCGCGTACGCCGACTTATCCATCTTCCGCGCGTCCATCGCCGCGACGAGTTTTTCGTAGTCCGCCTCCCTCTCGCTGCCGCCGATGATCTCGCCGATGCCGGGGACGAGCAAATCGGTTGCCGCGACCGTCTTGCCGTCGGGGTTCTGCTTCATGTAGAAGGACTTGATCTCCTTGGGGTAGTCGGTGACGAACACGGGGCGCTTAAACACCTGCTCGGTGAGGTACTTCTCATGCTCCGATTGCAGGTCGCTCCCCCAATGCACGGGGAATTGGAAGCGGCCGTTCTCTTTTTCGAGGATCTTGATCGCCTCGGTGTACGTGCACACGGCGAAATCGGAATGGGCGACGTGGGTGAGCTTCTCCAAAAGCCCCTTCTCGACAAAACTATCGAAGAATTTGAGCTCCTCGGGGCACTCCTCCATGACCGCGTTGATGAGATATTTCAGAAGATCCTCGGCGAGTTCGATGACGTCGGGCAGTTCTGCGAAGGCAACTTCGGGTTCAATATGCCAAAATTCTGCAAGGTGGCGCGTGGTGTTGGAATTTTCGGCGCGGAAGGAGGGCCCGAAGGTGTAGATTTTGCCGAGCGCCATAGCGGCGACCTCGCCCTCGAGCTGACCCGAGACGGAGAGCCCCGCCTTCACGCCGAAGAAATCGTTTTTATAGTACTCCTCTTCATCCTTGGCGTTGGCGTTCCACGGACGCGTGGTGACGCGGAACATCTCGCCCGCGCCCTCGCAGTCGCTCGCCGTGATGAGCGGGGTGTTCACATAATAGAACCCGTGCGCGTGGAAGTAGCGGTGAATGGCCTGCGCCGCCACCGAACGCACGCGGAACACGGCCTGAAAGGTGTTCGTGCGGAGGCGGAGATGCGGAATGGTGCGCAAAAATTCGAGCGTGGTGCGCTTCTTCTGGATGGGGAACTCCGCGGGGCACTTGCCGAGAAGGGAGATGGTTTCGGCGTTGAGCTCGTTGCCCTCCCCCTTGTATGCCTGCGCGAGCGTGCCGCGAACGACGATCGCCGCGCCCGTTGCCGTACAGGCGGGGTCGACGGTGAGCTTGGATTTATCGATGACGGCCTGCAATTTGCGGAAGGACGAGCCATCGGAGAGCTCCAGAAAGGCGACGTTGGCGCTATCGCGGAAGGTGCGCACCCAGCCGCATACGACGGCCGTTTGCCCGCGCAATTCGGCCTTGGAAATCGCTTCGGAAATATCGAGATGTTTCATAGTTTTTTCTCCTGAAATCGACAGCGTTTTGTGAGTTTTGAGGTTTTAGGGGACGGACGGAGGATTGGCGGAGTACAACTTTCAACTATTCGCTAACTCCTCGCGCGCTCGCCGCTTGCGGCCCTCCTCGTCTCACGCGATTTCACGAAATCGCGCTCGCCGCGGAGGCTATTCCGCTCCGCGGGTGGGGGGGATAGCCGCATTCCCGTCCTTGCTGTAAATTATGTGCCTTAGGCGGAATTCACTTCCGCCGCCCCGCGCGCACTACTTACAATCCAAGCGCGGCACGAGCCGTAGGCGAAGTAGGGCGACCCAATTTGCCGCATACTTGCGGCTTAATGTCTTTGAGAACGAACTATTCGCGGGCGAATTGTTGAGAGATGCTCAAATTAACCCCTACTTCGCGGCTATGCCGCTCGTGCCGCGCTTAGTAGACGAATGGTGCGCGCGGGGCGCATAATTTCTTTGCCCGCAGTATGCCGCCCGCAGGGCTCTGTATAAGAAGAAATTTGCGAAACTTTTAGTATGCGCGGGCGAAAAAGACGGTATGCTTGGCGGGTTTGCCGCAACAGATGCAGGTTGTTTCGGTATGATTTTCGTCGATGACGCGGGCGGTGGCCTGCGCGAATTCCTTGACCTTGTCCTCGCAGGCGCGGTCGCCGCACCAGCCCGCGCGGACGAAGTTTCCGCCGTCCACGCCCTGCAACAATTCGTCGAGCGAGCCCGCCGTGACGGTGCGCGACTGCATGCGCTGCTGCGCACGCGCAAAGAGGCTCTTCTTCATCAAACCGAGCAACGTTTGCACGGTTTTGACGGCATCCGCCCTCTCGTACTCTGTTTTTTCCGTCTCGTCTCTTCGCACAGCGACGAACTTGCCTGCCTCGATATCGCGGGGGCCGAGCTCGATGCGGAGCGGCACGCCCTTCATCTCCCACTCGTTGTATTTCCAGCCGGGGGAATTGTCAGTGTCGTCGACCTGTGCGCGGATGCCCGCCGCTTTCAGTTCCTCTTTTAAGGCGTTTGCCGCATCCAGCACGCCCTCCTTCTTCATAGCGATGGGCACGATGATGACCTGCACGGGCGCCACGGGCGGCGGCAGGATGAGGCCGCGGGCGTCGCCGTGCGTCATGATGATCGCCCCGATGAGGCGCGTGGAGACGCCGTAACTCATGGTGTAGCCGTATTCGAGGGCGCCCTCCTTGCCCGTGTACTGAATGCTGAACGCCTTGGCGAAGTTCTGCCCCATGTAGTGGGTGGTGCCCGACTGCAAACTCTTGCCGTCGTGCATCATGGCCTCCATGCCGTAGGTGGCGACGGCGCCCGCGAACTTCTCCTTCTCCGTCTTCCTGCCCGTCAAAACGGGCATACATAGCACGGTTTCCGCAAATTCGCGGTACAGAGCGAGCATGCGGAGGGTCTCCTCTTCGGCCGCCTCCCCCGTCGCGTAGACGGAGTGGCCTTCCTGCCACAAGAACTCGCTCGTGCGGAGGAAGGGGCGCGTGGTCTTCTCCCAACGCATGACGTTGCACCACTGGTTGAGGCGGAGCGGGAGATCGCGCCAACTCTCCACCCACTTGCCCATCATGTGGCCGATGATGGTCTCCGATGTGGGACGGATGACGAGGGGCTCTTCGAGTTTCGCCCCGCCCGCATGCGTGACGACGGCGACCTCGGGAGCGAAGCCTTCGACGTGCTCGGCCTCCTTCGTCATGAAACTCATGGGGATGAGGAGCGGGAAGTAGGCGTTTTCCACGCCCGCCGCCTTGAAACGGGCATCCATCTCGCGCTGGATGTTCTCCCAAATCGCATAGCCGTAGGGGCGGATGACCATGGTGCCCTTGACGGGGCCGTAATCCACCAACTTGGTTTTGAGCACGACGTCGGTATACCACTGCGGGAAGTCTGTTTCGATGTCGGCAATCTCTTTGACGAATTGATTCTCCTTGCCCATAATTTGCTCCGTTGCTTTGAAAGATATGGTACATTATACCATATCTTTTTGGTTTCGTCCAATCATTGGGGCGGGTTTTGAAAATTTTTTGGCATATTCGAAAGAGAGCCCCACCCCCCTACCCCCCTCCCAAGGAGGGGGCGAGAGAGGCGGGTCGCTTGCTTGGGAAAGATACACTCGCCCGCCGCCCGTCCGCAAAAGCGGACGGGCGGCGGGCTCGGTATGAGGGGCGGACTTCGTACGCGGGTGAGAAGGGCGCCGCATGAAAGGCATAAATGAAATTTTAAGACAGAGGTTCGACGTGGATGCAGAAGGTTTGACCGTTCGTGAAGGACAATACAAGCGCGCCGTTCGTTTCCGTGATCTCGGCTTCAAATATGCCGTCTGCAAGCAATTTTAAGTCTGATAAAATTTGCTCTTTGGTTACTTCGTACTTCTTTTGTTTCATGGTTTTTCTCCTTTTTGTCATTTTCTCAAATAGGTATAGTTCGGGGCTTCGCATATTTATTTTACACCGAACAGAACATAATGTCCATAGGTTCTGTTTGGGAGAAAATGTCGAAATGAGAGAAGTTTTGTCGAAGTTTGCCGAAAATCTCGATACTTTGATTTTTGATGTCGGATTGGACGGAAAATCGTTTGCGCGCGAAGTCGGAATTTCAACAACGGCGGTTTATTCCTACTTGAACGAGCGAAAGTTGCCGTCGATCAAATTCGCAGTGAAAATTGCGGACTATTTTGATTGTTCGTTGGAGTTTCTTCTCGGACGGGAACCGGAGCGGCGCCACGGCGTTTTTTCTCCGTGCCCGCCGTGGAAAGAGCAGATCGCTTTTCTTATCAAGCATTACGGCGTGACGAAGTACCGCCTCTGCAAGGACGTTCCCATTACGCATTCCATTATCTTTGCATGGCAACGGGGATCTATTCCCAACTTCGACTATGTTTTGCGGCTCGCCGATTATTTTAAGTGCAGTGTGGATTTCGTGCTCGGAAGAGAAAAATAAAGGTTGCCCCACCCCCCTACCCCCCTCCCAAGGAGGGGGCGAGAGAGGCGGGTCGCTTGCTCCGAGATTTTGGGCATATCGTTGACGGGCGTGGTGCAACTTTCAACAAGTCGCTTGCTCCTCGCGCGCGCGTCGGCGCGGGGCGAATTTCGCAAGCGTTCACCTACGGCAAACGCTTTGCTTGAACGCCCGCGCCTCCTTTTCCCAAAAAATCTTGCTTCGCAATCTTTTTTGGGAGCCCTGTTTTTGCGGCCCTCCGCGTTGCGTGAGGTTTCAAAGGGCGAAACCTCACGCAACGCGGAGGCTATTCCGCTCCGCGGGCGAGGCAGCCGCAAAATGGGCGAGGATGATTGTTTTCCCAAAAGAAGCGGATAATAAGCCCCTGTTTCCCACAAATGGAAGATACGCTCACCCGCGCCCCGCGGCGGAGCCGCGGGGCGCGGGCTCGGTGTGAGGCAAAACGAAAATGATGATATGGGGTAGGAAAAAAACGCGGCGCGCGGACATTTTTGTCCGCGCGCCGCTTGCGTATTTTTCCGAAATTTTGTTGCGGGCGGTACCGCTTTTTCCCTTAAAATTCGTTGCGCTCGCTCTTGGAGATGTAGCCGAGGGCGAAGGCATCGGGGCCGACGTGAGAGCCGATGACGGGCCCCATGATGTGCACGTAGGGCTCCAAGTGGAATCTCTCCCGCACGTACTGCGCAAGTTCCTCCGCGACGGGCTCGTTATCCGTATGCACGACGTACACCATGCCGAGTTCATCGGGCCCCTCCGTTTCCATCTTCGCCTTGATGAAGGAGACCGCCTTGCGGGTGCCCTTCACCTTGGCGAGTGAGAAGAGCCGCCCCTCCTTATCGAAGGAGATGATGGGCTTGATGCCGAGAAGGTTGCCGAACGCCGCCGCTGCTGCCGAGATCCTTCCCCCCTTGCGAAGATAGGCGAGGTCGCTCGCGACGATGAAGTGCTGGATGTGCAGGCGTTTGGAATTGCAGTAGTCGCGCGTCTCCTCCGCCGTCATGCCCGCGTTGCGGCATTTGAGCGCCAACATGACGATGGCGCCCTGCCCCACCGTTGCGGTGAGCGGGTCGATGACCGTGACGTTGAACTTGGGATACAGTTTTTTGACGTCTGCCGCGGCCTGTGCGGCGACTTCCTTGGTGGGCGAGAGACCCGAGGAGATTGTGACGTGGACGACTTCCTCCGCGCCCTCCTCCGCAAGTTTCAGAAAGTGATTATAGTGCGCCGAAAAATTGAGCATCGCGGTGCGCGAAAAGGCGCCCGCCCGAAGTTCGTTATAGAATGCGACGTACTCCCCGTAGGAGCGGAAATCATCCACCCGTTCCTCGATGACGCCGTTCTTTTCCACCATGAAGGTATGCGGGACGCGCGCGATCCTGTTTTCCGCGATAAAATCGTGATACAGATCGCACGTTGAATCGGTGGATAGCACAAATTTTTCCATGCGCCGAACCCCTCCCTTTCGCGGATATTATATCATATACGCCCCGCGAGCGCAAGAATTTTCGTCAATTTGTTTTCTTTTTTGAAAAAAGCCCTTGAAAATCCGCGCGCGTACCTGTATAATAGAGAAAAGGAGCGTTCGGCTCCAAAATAAGGGGGGAACTATGGCGGACTTTCTCGCTCTCAAGAACGGGACGGATGTGCGCGGCACCGCCATTGCCGCGGAGGGCGATCCCGTGACGCTCACCGATGAGGTCGTGGAGACCATCGGGCGGGCGTTCTGTATCTGGCTGAAAAATCGGGGGCTTACTTGCCCCACCATCGCCGTCGGGCACGATTCGCGCCTCTCGGCAAAGCGCATCGAGGCGAGCCTTGTAAAGGGCATAACGGCGTGTGGGAACGACGTTGTATTGACGGGGCTCTCTTCGACGCCCTCCATGTTCATGCTGCTGCAAGACGGGTTCGGCGCGGACGCCTCCGTGATGATCACGGCAAGCCACCTGCCCAAGGAGAAGAACGGGCTCAAATTCTTCGTGAAGGAGGGCGGGCTCGAAGGCGACGATGTAAAAGAAATTCTGACGCTTGCGGCGGCGGGCGCTGTGTATGCCGCGGACAAGGCGGGCTCTGTGACGGAGAGAAGCTACATCGAGGCCTATTCCGCCGACCTTGTGGAAAAAGTCCGCAGGGCGACGGGCAAGGAAAAGCCGCTTGCGGGCAAGCGCATTCTGGTGGATGCGGGCAACGGCGCGGGGGGGTTCTATGTTGACCTCGTGCTCCGTCCCCTCGGCGCGGACACGACGGGTTCGCAGTTCTTGGAGCCCGACGGCGCCTTCCCCAACCACATTCCCAATCCCGAAAACAGGGAGGCGATGGCCTCCGTATGCGGCGCGGTGAAGAAGTACCACGCCGATTTCGGCGTGATCTTCGATACCGACGTAGACCGCGCGGGCGCCGTTTCGGCGGACGGCGAGGAGATCAACCGCAACCGCCTCATCGCGCTCATCTCCGCCATTTTATTGGAGGAGAGGACGGGCGCGACCATCGTGACGGACTCGGTGACGAGCGACGGGCTCGCCGCCTTTATCACGGCGCACGGGGGCGTACACCGCCGCTTCAAGCGGGGATATAAGAACGTCATCAACGAGAGCAAGCGCTTGAACGCGGAGGGCATCTACTCCCCTCTCGCCATCGAGACGAGCGGACACGCCGCGCTCAAAGAAAATTATTTCCTCGACGACGGGGCGTACCTCGTGACGAGGCTCCTCATTGCCCTCGCACAGAAGGGAGATCTGGAGAGCCTCATTCGCGACCTGCCCGAGCCCGCGGAGGCCAAGGAGGTGCGGCTGAAATTTTCGTGTGCCGACTTCAAGGCGCGCGGCGAAGGCGTTTTAGAGCACGTGCGTACGGCGGCCGTAGAGGCGGGACTTATGCTTGCCCCCGAGAACTACGAGGGCGTGCGCATCAACTTCGGGAAAGACCAAGGCGACGGGTGGGCGCTCGTTCGGATGAGTTTGCACGAGCCCATCCTCCCCATCAACATGGAGAGCAATTCAAAGGGTGGGGTCGGGAAAATCGCCGCCGCCCTCTATCAAATGTTGAAGGAATACGATTTCCTCGATGCGGAAAAACTATTCAACGCGTAAATCAAATAAGGAGAGCCGCATGATGGAATATGTGAAATTAAACAACGGCGGCAAGTGCCCCGTCATCGGGATCGGAACGTACACCATCTCGCCCGCGGACGCGGAGGTGAGCGTGCGCGAAGCCCTGAAAATGGGCTATGAATGCGTCGATACCGCCGCGGCTTATGTCAACGAACGGGCGTGCGGGCGCGGCATCAGGGCGAGCGGCGTCCCGCGCGAGAGGGTGTTTCTCTCCACAAAACTCTGGCCGAGCGAGTACGAAAATCCCAATGCCGTCGACGAGACCTTGGAGCGGCTCGGCGTGGAGTACGTGGATCTTCTCTACATTCACCAGCCTGCGGGCAATTGGCTTGCGGGGTATCGGCTTCTCGAAAAGGCGTACAGAACGGGAAAGGCGAAGGCGATCGGCATTTCCAACTTCGAGGGGAAGTACCTCGATGAACTGCAATTGAAGTGGGAGATCGTGCCGCAGTTCATGCAGGCGGAGGCGCACCCCTATTTCCCGCAGGACGAACTCCGCAAGACGCTCGATAAGTACGATATCCGCCTCATGTCGTGGTATCCCTTGGGGCACGGCGACAGGTCGCTCATCGGGGAACAAATCTTCCAAAAACTCGGGGAAAAATATCATAAGACGCCCGCGCAGATCATCTTGCGGTGGCACACGCAGATGGGATTCGTTGTCATTCCCGGCAGCAAGAACGTGGCGCACATCCGGGACAATCTCAACATTTTGGACTTCAAACTGACGGGCGAGGATATGGCGGAAATCGGAAAACTGAACCGCGGCGTGCGCTACTACCACCGCACCGACGAACAACTCGACGCGTTTGCCTCCTTCCGCCCGAAGTATGAAGAGGCGTAAGATATGAAAAATCTCATCGTCTACTATTCCCGCAAGGGCGAGAATTATTGGAACGCATAAATTCCATAACCATGAAAAAACCATAACCATGAAAAATTAAAAGGAGAATATATTATGAAACAGACAACCATCAACGCCATCCGCATTCTCTCCGCGGAAGCCATCCAGAAGGCAAATTCGGGGCACCCCGGACTTCCCCTCGGCTCCGCGCCCATTGCCTACACCCTGTGGCAGAACTTCTTGAAGTTCAACAACAAGGATCCCAAGTGGGACGACAGAGACCGCTTTGTCCTCTCCGCGGGGCACGGCTCCATGCTCGAGTACTCCCTCCTCTATCTCTACGGTTTCGGGCTGAAGATCGAGGACATTATGAACTTCCGCCAGCTCGGGAGCCTCACCCCCGGTCACCCAGAATACCGCCACACCGTGGGTGTGGAGACGACGACGGGCCCCCTCGGGCAGGGCATTGCCAACGCCGTGGGCATGGCGGTCGCCGAGGCGCACCTCGCCGCCAAGTTCAACCGCGAGGGGTTCCCCATCGTAGACCACTTCACCTACGCGCTCGTGGGCGACGGGTGCCTCGAGGAGGGCATCTCCTATGAGGCGTGCTCGTTTGCGGGGACGCACGAGCTGGGCAAACTCATCGTATTCTACGACGACAACGACATCACCATTGAGGGCAACACCGACATCACCTTCAAAGAGGACGTCGGGGC
>CANRFK010000032.1 GCA_947629875.1 uncultured Clostridia bacterium | reverse complement strand
CCTTGTTGTTCATGGCGATGGCGTTCATGGTAATGCCGGCAGCCGCAATGCCCCACTCCGCACCCAAGACCGCCCACCCGATCGTCGTACCGTAGAGGGGCACGAGGCAATACACGGAATAGGTTCCCGCGATAAGCAAAAAGATGGTGCAGTGGTCGAAGATGCGGAACACCGCCTTCGCCCTGCCCGTGGGCAGGAAGTGATATAAGGCGCTCATCGTGTACAGCGTGACGACGCCGAGGCCGTACAAGAGAAATGCAACCGTCTCCGCCGCGCCGTCCGAGAGCGCGAGAAGCACTGCGGTGAACACGATGCCCAGCCCGCCGCCAACAATGTGCGATACGGCGTTGAAGATCTCTTCCCCCTTGGTATAATAGGCGGGGTAGCGCGAGCGGGCTCCCCTTCTCTTTACAATGTCTTCCATATTTGCCTCCGATGTTCCCATTGTAGTCACGCCGCCCGCAGAACGCAACCTATTTCTTTCGGGCGCATTTCTCCTCTTTTTTTGCCCGTTCTATCAAAAAAATACGGCGCTCTACTCAGAGTAGAGCGCCTTTCTACTGTCTTTGAAGTTTATCGCAGCACGACGAAGATGACAACGACGACGGCGATCGCAACGGCGATGCCCGCAATCGTACACGCAAGTTTGATCTTTTTGAACTTCTCGGGGTCAACGGGTCGATACCCCGCGGGCACGAGCACGCCCTTGCAGTACGGGCACTCGGACATGTGATCGAGAACGTTCTTGCCGCAGTGCGGGCAGGAGACAACATGCTGCTCCAACCGTGCCCTGTGCTTCTTTTCGCGCTGCGCCTTCTTCTGCGCCTTCTCCTCTTCTCTTTCGGCTTTCTTTTGCGCCTTCTCCTCTTCTCTTTCGGCTTTCTTCCGCATGTTTGTTCCCTCGTTCTCTTCTTTCTTCTGCATCTTTGTTTCCTCTCTTTTCACTCTCTTCCTTTATCCTTACGCTTCTCCCGGCGTCCTTTTCTTTTTCTGTTCTCTTTTCTCTTCTCTCCGTGCTCACTTCTTTTCTTCCCGAACTTTCTTCCGTGCCTTTTCCTGTCCCCTTTTGGCTTTTTCTTTTCTCTCTGCGCTTTTCCCTGCACCCTTTTCTTTTCTCTTTACGCTTTCCCCGCTCTCTTTTTCCCTCGCGCCCACTTCTGCGCCCGTTCCTCTTCTCTTTTCACACTCTTCTTTTCTCTTTACTCTTTTCCCTGTGCCCGCTTTTTTTTCGTGCCGTTTTCTCTCTTTGAATTTCCCTCTGTGCCTTTGTCTCTTCGCCCCCCACTTTCTTCTTCGCCCTTTCCTCTCTTTCCACCCGCTTCTTTTTTCCGCGCCTACTTCTTTTCTCCCTGACCTTTCTTCTTCGCCTTTTCCTCTTCCCCTTCCACTCTCTTCTTTCCTCTCTACGCTTTTTTCGCACACACTTCTTTATTTTCGTCTCTCTTTCTCTTCTCCCCACATTTTTTCTCTTCGTCCGTACCAAATCATACCACATTTTCCGCCGCTTTGCAACCCTTGCGGGGCACGGAAAATACAGGAAATTCGCCGAAAAGTATTTACAAATCGCCAAATGTGTTGTATCCTTAATATACCTCATCGGACGGAGGTCGGTATGGCAAAAAAGAAAAAACTTGAAAAGGTCGCAGAGAAGGCGGCCGCGGAGAGCGGGAAGCTCACCATCTACGAGTACGAACAGCGGTACGTCAAGCGGCAGAACGTGCGCGGGGCGAAGTTCTTCTTGCGCCTCATGGCGACGCTCGTCGGCATCGTCATCTTCGTCTGCCTCTTCTTCATCGCGAAGGAGGTGTACGAATTCAACAAGTACGCGGGCTACGGCGCGGCGGGCGTGTGCCTCATCCTCTTCATCTGTCTCTACATCGTGCCCCTCGTGAAGATCCTGCACACGGGGTACTTCGTGACCAACGTTAACGCGTCCACGGCACGAGAGGCGCAGAAGCACAACCGCAAGCTCCGCCACGACATCGCGGATAAGATCATCGACCTCACCGCCTCGGTGGAGGGCGTGGGCTGGTACGATTCCGAGGCCGTGGGCAGGCTCGCCATCGCCGTCAGGACGGGCAACGAGGAGGGCATCAAGTCGACGCTCACCGAGCTCTACAAGGGCTCCGTGAAGAAGTCGGCGAAGGAGCTCATCTTCAAGAGTTCGCTCCGCTCGGCGACGTACTCCGCCATCTCGCAGACGGCGAAGGTGGACACCGTGCTCGTCGCATTCATCAACGTGCAACTCGTGAAGGATCTCGTGTTCCTCTACGGTTTCCGCCCGTCGGACGCGCGCCTCGCCAAAATTTTTGCGCGGGTGCTGCAAAATTCCCTCGTCGCCTACGGGCTGGGCGGCATGAACATTGGGCAGACGGTGGCACAGACGATGGGCTCGGCCGTTCGGGGCATCCCCATCTTGGGCTCGGCGATCGCCGCCGTCGTGGATTCCTCCGTGCAGGGGCTCGCCAACGGCACGCTCACCACGGTCATCGGCTACCAGACCATCAAGTACCTCAACACCGAATACCGCCTGCAAAATATTTTGGACGGCGTGGATGTCTCCGAGACGCCCGTCGAACTCGAAGAGGCGTGCTCCGAGCTCGAGACCCAGCTCAAAAAGAAAAAGAAATACGCCGAAGCGGTGTAAAAACTCCCTTCCGCCGCTCAAAGCTCCCCGGTTTATAAATATCGCGCGGCCGCCCAACGGCAGCCGCGCTTTTCTATGCTCTTTTGTCCCTGTCTCCCCCGAGCATCCCCGCCGCAGGGGAAAAGGGGTGCCTCTTTCTTCTTCGAAATTATCGCAAACTTATCGTCACCGTAAGGGGGTCGTCCGCCGTCAAAATTTCTCTGATTTCCGCCGCGGAGAGCCACTGCATCGTCCCGAGCTTGGTGTAGCTCCACGAATTGCTCCCGTAGAACAACACGATCTGATCCCCCGAATAGAGGATAACGTCGCCCGCCGCCGTCGTCATCTGCGCATCGGAGCGGGGAAGCGTGTGCCCCAAATCGCCCACCTTTTCAAACCCGCCGTATTCGCGCGCGGTGTAGGTGATCTCCCCCTCCTCCAGAATGTCGATGAGAGCGGCCGTCGCGGCATTTTTTTCGAGTTTTACGGAAATTTTCTTATTTCCGATCGCCAGAAACATTTCCTCCGCTTCTGCGGACGTCTCTCCGTGCGGCGGCACGTCCGAAGCGCCGCCGCATGCCGCGAGCAAAAACAGCAGGCAAATCGCCAAAAAACCGCAAAACGCTGTGCGTTTTCTCCCCTTCATGCCTGCTCTCCGTAAAATTTTTGCACCCGCATTTTGAGGCGATACTTTTCTCTGAGCGCAGCAATTTCTGCCATCATCGGGCTCTTGTGGTGAAGGCCGAGCGCTGCCTCATCCTCCCACGCGTCGATGAGCAAAACGGTTTCCTCATCGTCCATGGGCAAAAAATATTCATAGCGCAAATTCCCCCTTTCGGCGCGTACCCGATCCACGAGCCCGCTCGCCCGCATCTCCTCGGCGAATTTCCGCGCGTTTCCGCCCGTCCCCGTGTAGTAAATGTTGACCGTGAGCGCCATTTTCCCACCCCATTACGGCAATTTATCGTATTCCGCTTGGGAGACGGGCTCCAGCCACTCGTTGGAATTTCCCTCGCCCGGGACCTCGACGGCGAGGTGGGAAAACCAGCCGTCCTTCGCCGCGCCGTGCCAGTGTTTGACGCCCGCGGGGATGTTGACGACGTCCCCCGCCCTCATCTCCACGGCCGCTTTGCCCCATTCTTGATACCACCCGCGCCCCGCGACGCAGATCAAAATTTGCCCGCCGCCCTTTTGCGCATGGTGAATGTGCCAATTGTTGCGGCAGCCGGGCTCGAAGGTGACGTTGAAGATGCCGACTTGCTCCTTCGATACGGGCGCAAGGTAGCTCTTCCCGCTGAAATACTGCTTGAACCCGTCGTTGGGCGCGCCGACGGGGAAGATCATCGCGCTTTCATGCGCCGCCCTTTGTACGTCCGCAGCGCCGCCCGCAGCCGTCTCCTCATTCCACACTTCTTTCGCCATATTGAAGACCGCCCACGCCTTGGGCCAGCCCGCGTAGAAGCCGACGTGCGTCACGACGGCGGCGATCTCCTTTCTCGTCACCCCCGCCCTCTTTGCGTTCTCCAAGTGATACTTCAAGGAACTGTCCGTAATTCCCGATGCCATCAGCGCGACGACGGTCACAATGCACCGCGTCTTGTGGTCGAGATCGGGGTTATTCCAATTTTCCCCGAAGAGAACATCGTCGTTGAAGTGCGCAAACTCGGGGGCAAACTCCCCGAGCGCCTTCCGCCCCGCGTCCTGCGTGATCTTTTTCATCTCAATTCCTCCCGATTTTATTTTGTATAAAAGATTTACATTCGCCCAACGTCTCGCCTGTTTTCAGAAATGTGTAATTCGGCATCTCAAATAAAACAGGCTTAAACTTCCGATAGTCGGGCTTGCCACCGTCCGTCAAAATACTCTCCTCGGCAAATGTATTGACGACTTTTACAATAAAATTTTCAAACGACCCCCTTTCGTAGACGTCCTCGACCGCGCACTCCATGGCGAGTTTCGCCTCGTCGACGATCGGCGCGCCGAGGCCGCCGAACGTATAGCCGAAGAGGGTAGACTTATCCGCATTTCGCCCCGAAATACCGCCCGCAACCGCCGCTTTCTCCAGCCAACTCTCATCGACGACGTTTACCGAGAGCACCTTGTTTTGCTTGATGCCGCGGTTGATATAGTGTGCTTTGTTGAGGCTGACAAGCGCCGCGTCGTGGGTCACAATTCCGATATGCGCGACCAGCGTGAAATCGGGCTTGCCGTCCACCAAGGCGCCCACAACGATGACGGGCGTAGGGTAAAACGCAAATTGATTGCCGATATTCTTTTTCACCGCACAACTCCTTTCATGAATTTTTTATCGCACATTCGCGGCGTCTCTGTCCGCGAACCCGAAAACCTTCTTCAATAACCCAAGCCGTCGATCCAATCCTGAATGGCATTCGCGGAACCGCCCTCCAGCCGCCTGCCCGCAAGCCATGTCGCGCCGGTTGCGATCGCTTTGAGATCGGATAAACTCCCCTCGATGCCGCTACTTCCCGAAGTGCAGAATGGCACGATGGTCTTGCCCGCAAACTCATAACTTTCAAGGAAGGTGTAGATGATCTTGGGCGCTTTCCCCCACCAGATGGGGTAGCCCAAAAAGATGACGTCGTACTCTTCCATGTTCGCTACGCCGCCGTCGATTTGGGGGCGGACGGAGGCGTCGCGTTGTTCCCGCGTTGCGCGCGTCGTGCTGTCGCCGTAATCGAGGTCATCTGCCGTATAGGGAACCTCGGGCACGATCTCATAGAGAACGCCGTCCGCGGCTTCGGCGATCCTCTCCGCAACGCCCTTCGTCGTCCCCGTCGCCGAAAAGTACGCAACGAGAATGTTCGTTGTCTCCTCATCGCGCACGGCATTGTATTTTATCTCCAACGTGCAGCGCAAGTTCCACATCGCCCCTTTGGAAACATTTTCCCACTCGTCCTCGCTTCCCTCATATTCGATCGTCGTCAGTGTGCTGTACGCAAAGGCGTATTTTTCGATGCCCGTAACGGAACGGGGAATATAGAGTTCGGTGATCCCGTTTGCCATGCGGAAGGCCGCCTCGCCGATTTTTGCAACGGTAGCGGGAATTTCGCTGTGGTTGGTGCCGCGGACGATCGTGTGCGTATCGCGGTCGATGAGGCAATTCCCCTCGCCCGAATAAGCCGTATTCCCGTTTGCGACGGTAAAGGTGTCGAGCGCGCCGCAGTTGTTGAAAACGCTGTCGCCGAGCGACGTTGCGCCCGCGGGAAGATAAAACGCTTTCAGCGCGCTGTTGCCCGAAAAAGCGTTGTTTCCGATGGATTTCAGCCCGCTCCCCGTGCCGATGTTCACCGCTTTGAGCGCGCTCTGATTGTGGAAAGCGTTCAGGCCGATTTTCGCGACACTGTCGGGAATGGTGACGGAGAGGATCTCCGATTTATGCCCGGAATAGGCAAATGCGCTCTCCCCGATCTCCACGACGGGCAGATCATCATGGGTCTCGGGAATGACGATCTCCGCCTCTTGTCCCGCGCCCGTGACGATATAGCCCGCATTATCCGCTGTCTTTTCATAAGTGATGCTCTTTGTCGGCTCGGACGTATCCACCGCCCAATGTGCGTACAGCGTCATGTCGCCGCTTATGCGACCCGTGTCAAAGTTCCATCCTTCGGCGCCCGCGTTCGCGGAAACAAACCACCCTTGGAACAGGAGTTCGCCGTTCGCAGGCGTAGACGGTACCCGCACGGGATTGCCGTCAAGCACCTGCTGGCTCTCCACCGCACTGCCGCCTTGGCTGTCGAACGTCACCGTGTGATATGCTCCGTCGCCGCGCTCATTGGCGTTGCCGCCACAGGCGGAGAGCGCAAACGTAAGGCACAGCAAGACGGCCGTCAAAACACAAACCAACTTTCTTCTCATGCTCGCCCCCTATTTGTTTTCAAGCAGCGCCGCGCACTCCTTCAAGTGTTTTGTAATGGGCAAATGTTGCGGACAAGCCCGTTCGCATTGCTTGCAACTTATGCAGGAGGAAGCGAGCCCGCCGCTCTCCGTTGCCTTTTTGTAGGCCTCGATGGCCTGCGCCGTCTGCCCGTTGCCGAGATGCCTGTTCGCCGCCGCAAAGATGGCGGGAATGTCTATCTTTTGCGGGCATCCATCCACGCAATAGTGGCAGGCCGTGCAGGGAATGGCCGCCGAATTGCCCATGATGCGCTGCGCCCTGCGGATGATCTCCTGTTCCTCGTCGTTGAGCGGTTGAAAATCTTTCATAAACGAAATATTGTCCCGCATTTGTTCGGTATTTGACATGCCCGAGAGCACGGTCATCACGCCGTCGAGGGAGGCGGCAAAGCGGATCGCCCAGCTTGCAAAGGAGGCGTCGGGGGCATATTCATGAAACAATTTTTGCACCCCTTTTGGCGGATTTGCGAGCGCGCCGCCCTTGACGGGCTCCATGATGACGACGGGCTTTTTGTGCTTTCTCGCCACCTCGTAGTTCCCGCGGGAGGTGACCGACGGGTTCTCCCAATCGGCGTAGTTGATCTGCAGCTGGATAAAGTCCACCTCGGGGTGAACCGTCAACAATTTATCGAGAAGCACGGGGTCGGCGTGATAGGAAAAACCGAACCGCTTTATAAGCCCCTTTGCCTTCTGCTCCTTGACGAAGTCCCAGATGTGGTAGTTGTCGTACTTTTTGTAGTTGTTCGCCATGAGGGCGTGCAGAAGATAAAAATCGAAATACCCCGCGCCCGTGCGCTCCAAGCTCTTGTAAAATTGGCTCTTCGCCGCCTGTTCGTTTCCCGCAGCCATGGCGTTGAGCTTGGTCGTAAGCGTGTACTTCTCGCGGGGATGGCGATCTACAAGAGCTTTTTTGATATCCTCCTCGCTCGTGCCGTACACAAACGCCGTGTCGAAATATGTAAACCCCGCCTCCAAAAACAGGTCAACCATTTCCTTGACCTCATCGATGTCGGTGTGGAAGCCCTTCTTGGGCAGCCGCATGAGGCCGAAGCCGAGTTTTCCGATCTCTCTGCCGAAAAATTCGCTCTGCAACATCTTTTATCCTCCTGAATTATTGATTTTTGAGACTTTTTCCGAGTTCGTACGCCTCCGCCATAAAGCGGGAGCGCGCCGTCATGGCGGGCGTGCCGCAGCCCTTGCCGAGGATCATTCCCGCGTCCTTGAAATTCAAGTACCGCACGAGCGTTCGGTAGTGCGCCGTGAGCGCGTCGAACGTCCAGCCGTCCGCGTTCCATGCGACGGAGATGAGCGCCGACTTCATGCGCTTTCTTTGAATTTCGCCGTTGAACGCGCAGAAGCGGTCAACGGCCGTCTTTAACTGCGCCGTCATTCCGAAGTAGTAGAGCGGCGTGACGAACACCAGCATATCCGCGCCCAAAATTTCCGCCTTGATGCCGCTTTTTGCGCCATTTTCCGACCCCATGTCGTCGGTTTGCGCACAGGGGCCGCCGTATCCGCACCGCACGCAACCCGTACACGCGTGCACATTCGCCCGCGCCGTATCGACGACGGAGACAAGATGCCCCGCCTCCTTCGCTCCCCTTATGAACTCTTCTGCGAGCAGGTTGGAAGAGCCGCGCCTCTGCGGGCTGCCCAAGAGGACAACGATCTTCATACCCCCAAGCTCTCCACCCAACTTTTGAGCGAGCTCTCCGTCTCGCCGCGCAGCACTTTCCCCGTTTTCCACACGGCGGCGGGGGCGCAGGGGCGAAGCGCGCTCTCTGTTTTTCCCAGCCCGCTCCCGCCGCTCGTCGCAAACGGCACAATGGTCTTGCCCGCAAAGTCGTAACTTTCGAGGAAGGTCTTGATAATGGTCGGCGCGGTGTACCACCAGATGGGGAAGCCCACAAACACGACGCCGTAGTCCGCCATATTTGCAAGCCGTTTTCCGATTTCGGGGCGGGAAGAAGGGTCATTCATCTCCACCGTCGAGCGGCTCTTCTTGTTCGTCCAGTCGAGGTCGGCGGCCGTGTAGGGCTCTTTGGGCTGAATTTCGAAGAGCTCCGCCCCCGCGGCCTTGGCGAGCAGGGCGGCCGTCCGCTTCGTCGTGCCGCCCGCCGAAAAATACGCCACCAAAATGTTACTCATACTCAATTCTCCTTTGCGGCGATTCTCTGCATTTTCGCCGCCAAATTTTGCAGTGTGGAAAGAAGAGCTTCGGGCTCCTCTACCTCCGCGTAAATTTCCTTTTCCCTCTTATACAGGTCGGCTAAAATTCCGTCCGCAAACTCCTTGCCGCGCGGGGTCAGTGAGACGAGCAACTCCCGCCTCTCCCCCTCGATTTGCGACAGTGTTACGAGGTTTTTCCCCTCCAAAGTCTTGATGATGGTATTCGCCGTACTGCGGGGAATTGCCCAATCCTCGCAGATCTGCTTTTGGCTGTGCCGCTCGCCGTCGTTCAGGGCGTACAGGATCCATAAAAGGTTGGGCGAGCCCACGCGGCAGTTTTTCCCGTAAGCCTCATACACGCCGTCGATTTGGTACACGAGTTTCCCGAGCGCGTAAAAAAAGGTTCTTTCGTTCATACTTCCCTCAAAAATCCCATTTCGGATTTTAAGTATAATACGGTTTCGTATTTCCGTCAAGCGTTTTCCCGTGATTTTTTTATGAAAAAACGGCGGGACGTCCCACCGTTTTCCGTTCTCTTTCCGCATGAAAGCGCGCACAATTCAGCGCAATTCCGCGCCGAGGTTGTGTTTCAAGTTGCCCACGATCTTGTTGAAGAACCCGTCGAGCGCGTCGGCGTCGAGCGGCTTGTCGCCCGCCGCGAAGGTGAGGCGGAACGCCATGCTCTTCTTGCCCGCGCCGATGCGCGCATCGCGGTAGACGTCGAAGAGTTCGGCTTTTTTCACCGCCCTGCACGCGCGCAGAATGCACGCCTCCGCCTCGGCGCACGTTGTCGCCTCTTTGACGACGACGGCGAGATCTCGCTGCGCGTCGGGGAACTTGGGCAGCCCCGTGTAGCAGATGTCCGCCGCGAACTTGCGCGAAAGAGCGGCGTAGTCGAGTTCGGCGAGAAATACTTTCCGCTCGAGGGCGAGCTCCTCCGCAATGGCGGGGTGAAGCTGCCCGAGGAAGCCCACTTCCCTCTCCCCCATCACGACCTTTGCGGAGACGCCGGGGTGCAGGAAGGGAAATTCCGCCCGCGCATATTGAAGTTTTAAGCCGAACGCCTCGGCAACGGCCTCGACGGCGCCTTTCAAATCGAAGAAGTCACCGTCGCCCCACAGCGCGAGCACAACTTTTTTATGTTCGGCGGGAAGTTCGTCCCCCTCGGCGGGCGTGTAGACATTGGCAAGTTCGAAGAGCCGCCCGTTCTCGTTGCCGCGCCGCACGTTGCGCACGACGTTGGCAATCATCGAGGGCGCGAGAACGGTGCGCATGACGGAGAGATCCTCGCCGATGGGATTGAGAATTTTCACGGCGTTGCGCTCGGGCGCATCCGCGGGCAGGCGGAGAAGGTCGAAGTCCTTGGGCGAATAGAAGGAGTAGTTGCACGCCTCAAAGTAGCCCTCCCCTGCCAGCGTCTGCTTGAATTTGAGTTCTTGTTTCTGCGCAGGGGTCAGCCCGCCGTGGGTCACCGCCGCAGTTTTCAGGAAGGTGGGCTGAATGTGCCCGTAGCCGTACGAGCGGATGATCTCCTCGGCGAGGTCGGGGTATCCCTCCACATCGTCCCGCCACGCGGGCACAACGGCGGAAAATTCCGACCCCATGTCCTCAATTTCAAATCCGAGGCGGGTGAGAATGGCGTTCGCCTCGCCTGCCGGCACCTCGATGCCGAGAACGCCGTCAATGGCGGCGTGGGAAGTGCGGATAATTTTCTTCTCCGCGGAAGCGTGCATCTCGTCCGCGCCGTAGGCGGTCACAACGCCGCAGCCGAGCTCCTCCACAAGGTGCAGGGCGCGCTCCATGCCATGGACGGGCGACCAAACGGGCTCCACGCCCTTTTCAAAGCGGGCGGAGGAATCCGAACGCTGGCCGAGGGCGCGCGCCGTCTTTCTCACGCTGTCCCGCGCGAAGCTCGCCGCCTCGAAGAAAACCTCGGTGGTCTCGGGCTTTATCTCGCTGTTGAGCCCACCCATGACGCCCGCGAGCGCGACGGGGCGCTCCCCGTCGCAGATGAGAAGGTTCTCCTTGTGGAGCGTAAACTCCTTCTCGTCGAGGGTGACGATTTTTTCGCCCTCCTCCGCCCTGCGGACGATAATTTGATCGCCGTGCAGAAAGTTCCGGTCGAACGCGTGCATGGGCTGGCCTAATTCGAGGAGTACGTAGTTGGTGATATCCACGATGTTGGAGATGCCGCGGATACCGCAGAGCGCGAGCCGCCGCCGCATCCATTGGGGCGATGTGCCCATTTTCACATCCTTAACATAGTGCCCGATATAGCGCGGGCAGAGGGCGGGCTCCTTCACTTCAACGGGAATTTTCACCGCCGTCTTTGTTGCGCCGTGCGAGAAATCGGGCAATTTGAGCGGTTTTTTCAAAATGGCGGCAACCTCGCGCGCCATGCCGAAAACGCTCTGGCAGTCGGGGCGGTTGGCAGTGACGGCGATGTCGAAGATGTAGTCGGAAAGGCCGACGACGGGGCGAATGTCCCCGCCCTCGGTTGCGTCCTCCTCTTTCAGAATGAGGATGCCGTTCACCTCCGCGCCGTCGTAGAAATCATCGGTGATGCCGAGCTCCTCGCCCGAGCAGAACATGCCCTCGGAGAGGACGCCGCGCAGTTTGCCCGTCTTGATTTTTTGAATGCCGCCCTCGTGGAGGACGGTCGCGCCGTCCAAGGCGACGGGCACAAGCGCGCCCTCGAACACGTTAGTCGCCGCGGTGACAATTTGCTTCTTGCCCCTCTCGCCGCAGTCCACTTCGCAGACGGTGAGCCTGTCCGCATCGGGGTGCTTCTCGCATTTGAGAATGCGACAGACAAAAACGCCCGTCACATCCTTTCCGAGGGGAATGAGTTCCTCCACTTCAAAGCCGCAGGAGAAGAGTTTTTCCTGCAACTGCTCGGCGGTGATATCGATGTCCACAAATTCTTTGAGCCAAGAAAACGGTACTTTCATGTTCTCCCCCCTTAATCCTTGAATTGCTCCAAAAACCGCACGTCGTTTTCGGTGAGCAGTTTAATGTTGTTGATGCCGTATTTGAGCATGGCGATGCGCTCGATGCCCATGCCGAAGGCAAAGCCCGAATATTCGTCGGGGTCGACGCCGCAGTTTTCGAGGACATGGCGGTTGACGACGCCCGCGCCCAAGACCTCGATCCAGCCCGTGCCCTTGCAAAGAGCGCACCCCTTTCCGCCGCAGGCGTGGCAGCTCACGTCCACTTCGACGGAGGGCTCGGTGAACGGGAAGTAGGAGGGGCGGAGCCGCGTTTTGCTCGTCTCCGAGAACATCGCCTTTACAAATTCGTCGAGCATGCCTTGCAAATCGCACAGCGTGATGCCTTTATCCACGACGAGCCCCTCCATCTGATGGAACATGGGCGAGTGCGTCGCGTCGTCGTCGGAGCGGAACACGCGCCCCGGGGAGAGCATCTTGATGGGTGGCTTCTTCTTCTCCATGAGGCGAATTTGCCCCGCGCTCGTCTGAGTGCGGAGCAGCCCGCCCTGCACGTAGAAGGTATCCTGCATATCGCGGGCGGGGTGGTCTGCGGGCGTGTTGAGCGCCGTAAAATTGTAGTAGTCGTTCTCGATCTCGGGCCCCTCGAACACCTCGAAGCCCATGCCCGCGAAGATATCGATGAGGCGGTTCTTCACGATGGTGACGGGGTGCAACGCGCCGCGGGAAACATGCCGCCCGGGCATGGTGACATCCACATTCTCCGCCGCGAGTTTTTTTGCCATTTCGCGCGCCTTTGTACGCGCTTCGAGGGAGGCAAACAGCCCCTCGAGCTTTTCGCGGAGCGCGTTCACCTGCTTGCCGAATGCGGGGCGCATTTCCTGCGCGATGTCCTTCATGCGCTTCATGAGCGCGGTCACCTTGCCCGCCCTGCCGAGGTACTGCATTTTCACCTCGTAAAGCGAGCGGCTGTCCTCGGCGTTCGATGCCGCCTCTTCCGCCTCCTTTACGATG